>CAYQRA010000869.1:0-3010 GCA_964419315.1 uncultured Saprospiraceae bacterium
ATACTATTTTATGAAAAGGATCTTTACTACTCTCACGTTGTCCTTATTTCTGATATTGGGTGCTTTTGCACAAGGCAGTATCACTGGTAAGGTCATTGATGGCGAGACAAGCGAGCCTCTAATTGGAGCTTCTGTTTTGCTAAAAGGTACGACCAAAGGTACCATTACAGATTTTGATGGAAATTTTTTGATCAGCAACTTGGATGCTGAAGATTACACCATTGTGATCTCTTATATTGGATTTAACGATATAGAGATGCCAGCGACTATTGGAACGGGTGTTACAGAACTAGGAAAAATTATGGCCACTTCTAGTGCAATCGGTCTGTCAGAAGTCAATGTAATTGCTTCATTAGCAGTTGATCGAAAAACACCTGTTGCAGTTACTACTATTAAAGGAGATCAAATTGAAGCATTGATTGGCAACCAAGAATTTCCAGAAATTCTTCGGAATACACCTTCCATTTACGTAACTAAAACTGGAGGTGGATTTGGAGATTCCCGAATTAATGTCCGTGGTTTTGACCAAAGAAATACTGCGGTAATGATTAATGGAATTCCTGTAAACGACATGGAAAATGGTTGGGTTTACTGGTCAAACTGGGCAGGGCTTTCTGATGTGACTTCTTCTATGCAAGTACAAAGAGGTCTAGGAGCTTCTAAGCTTGCGGTTCCTTCGGTTGGAGGTTCCATCAATATCGTAACCAATGCCGCAGATTTTAATCGAGGTGGTAAACTTGGTGT
This sequence comes from uncultured Saprospiraceae bacterium, assembly GCA_964419315.1. GTDB lineage: Bacteria > Bacteroidota > Bacteroidia > Chitinophagales > Saprospiraceae > CALLVY01. Next base: position 745 of record CAYQRA010000869.1, read on the forward strand.
TTCTGTTGGGAATGATGGTTTCCAAAAATACAGTGTAATGTTGTCTAGCGGGCAAACAGAAAAAGGCTTTGCCGCTACTGCTCAATTTACTCATACTCGAGGTGATGGTTATGTAGATTTTACAAAGTTTCAAGCCTATTCCTATTTCTTGTCGATGTCTCAGAGTTTAGGAGACAAACAATCTATTTCATTTACAGTATTAGGTGCACCACAGTGGCACAATCAAAGATCAATAAGTAACTTTGATAGAGTTTATCTGGATACTTACAGAGAAAAAGGAATTAAATTTAATCCAGTAGGAGGTACTTTGAATGGGGAAGAATTTTCTTGGAGAAAAAACTTTTACCACAAGCCTAAAGCTTTTATTAATCATTACTTGGATTTCAACGAAAAAACAAGCCTCAAAACGTCAGCTTATGTTTCTATAGGTAGAGGAGGCGGGACCGGACCAAGAGGACGATTGCGTACTCCAGGTTCTGTTTTTGATTCATATAGTGGTGATGGAGAGGGGATTCATGATGCCAATGGCAATGTAAGATTCGATGATATTGTTTCTTATAATCAAGGTAATGCAGTAGAAGGTTGGGGAGATGCCAAATCTACATATGCCGAAGCAGGAGATTTTTCGGGAAGTAATGTAGTGTCTTCAAATGGTAATCCAAATGCTAGCGGGTTTGTACGTAGAGCTTCCATGAATTCGCACAACTGGTATGGTGTCTTATCCACTTTAACTACTAAACTGTCTGATAATTTAGAATTAGTTGGAGGAATTGATGCCAGATATTATAAAGGAGAACATTACCGAAGACTAGAAAATCTTTTAGGAGCAGATGCATATGTATCCAATTCAGATATAAATAACACACCAAACTTTATCACCGAAACTGCTCCAGCAGACTTTGGAAACTTTACAAATGATAGCTACAAAAGCAGCAACAATGTTTTAAACTATCGCAATGATGGTTTGGTATCTTGGTTAGGCGCTTTTACCCAATTGGAATATAGTAAAAATAAGTTAACTGCCTTTCTTGCTTTATCTGGCTCTAATCAAGGGTTCAAAAGAGTTGATTATTTTAATTATGAAGATTCTGATCCAGAAAGAGAAAGCGATTGGCAAAATTTCTTAGGTGGAACCGTGAAATTAGGTGCAAACTATAATTTGGATGAGAAGAGCAATGTATTTGTAAATGCGGGTTACTTATCAAAACAACCACTTTTTGATAACGTATTCGTTAATTTCCGAAACGATATCAATTCTCGTATCGAAAACCAAAATATCGTTGCCCTCGAATTGGGATATGGTTTCCGTACTAATAACTTTAAAGGTAATATTAATGCTTATACGACTGTTTGGGACAACCGACAATTTGATGAATCGTTGCAACTAGATGCGGTTACAATTGTTGCAGATACCCAACAGATATATCAAGTTGAAGCTTTAGTTACTTACGCTGGTGTAAAAGAAACACATTCAGGGATTGAATTAGAGTTATCTTATTCTCCAATTCGAATGCTGACTTTTACTGGAATGGCTTCTTTCAACAATTGGATATATTCTGATACATTCAAAGGTAATGTGACAAATACAGATACAGATGATCCATTCCTTGACTTTCCAAATGAATTGACTGTTTTAGCAGATGGATTAAAGGTCGGAGATGCTGCTCAAACCACTATGTCAATTGGTGCGTCTGTTGAGCCCGTTTATGGATTGAAAATTTATGGAGACTTTTACTATGCTAATAACCTTTATGCAGAATTTGATATCCTGGATGATCAATTCTTGACAGATCAAGGTGAAATTGCAAAATTACCTGCCTATGGTTTGGTAAATGCAGGAATTTCTTACCAATTTGATTTGGGAAAAAGCTCTGCTACTGTTAATTTCAATATGAATAATGTATTGGATACCCAGTACATCGCAGAAATGGATACCAACTACCAAGATGACCCTTCTACCCCCGATGTAGATGAATTCTACACTAGAAATCAAGGCTTCTATGGTTTTGGCCGTACTTGGAATGCAGGTATCAAGTGGAAATTCTAAAAGAATTGAAAACTTGATCTACTGAAATAAGAAAAGCCATCTTGAATGCAATTCGAGGTGGTTTTTCTTTTGTCGAGCCCCACTTTTTAATTAGTTTTGTATTAAACTTTTAATTTATATCAATCTTTTAATTGATTTTTTCACGATTACTCCTAAACCTATTTAGCGTATGAAAAATTTCTTTACTTTATTATTATTTAGCCTGTTTTCCTTGGGTTC
>CAYQRA010000870.1:0-3005 GCA_964419315.1 uncultured Saprospiraceae bacterium
CCAGCTTGATAAGCAGTAATATCCAATAATAAATTGTTCATTCCTTTTTCGATGAGGATCGGTTCTGCACGAAGTGTTTTTCCATACAAATCTGATACGATCATAAATACCTCTTCTTTTTGATTGGCATTAAATCTTAGGTTGACATTTTCCCCCATCGCGGGGTTTGGAAACATAGAAACAATCCCAATGTTTTCTCCATTTTTAAGGCAATCTGATTGTACAAAAACGACTCTAGAATATTCTGTTGTACCATCTCGATCAATTATTTTCAATCGGTAATAATTATCCCCACTTGGCAATTCATCTACAAAGTCATATACTCGGTATGCGGTAGAAAATCCTGCCGCTTCTACTTCCCCTATTTGCGTAAAGCGTTTGCCATCAACACTTCGCTCAATTTGGAAATGGCTACTATTCACTTCGCTCTCCGTAGCCCACTCTAGTTCAATTTGACAAGCACCTTCCTGTGCTCTAAAGTTTGCTAATTCTACCGGTAGCAATGCCGTCACTTCTACCGTTACCGTAGTAGATTTATAAGCGCCACTTTCATCTGTGATGACATATTGGAAATAATCGACTCCAATAAAGCCAGCAGGTGGTGTATAATTGATAAAATCATCAGTAGGATCATTTGGTGTTCCATTATTATTAATACTTACCATTCCTCCCTCTTGCGTAGTCTCCGTATTTAGGCTGCCTTCTCCGACTGCCGTGATAGTAAGGTCTTCATTATCTGGATCACTATCTGGTGTTCCTAGATACAATACATCTATACTGATGGGCACATCGACGACAGTGCTCGACATATCTGGATTTGCGATAGGTTCTTGGTTTCCTGTACCTTGCAAAATCTGGGTAGTACAATTTCCCCCTTCGCCTCTATATACGATTGTGCTTGTACAAACTTGATCGATGGAAGCCCCATTAATTAAGTTAAAAGTATTGCTGCCTGTAGCTGCTCCGATACTTACACCACCACCGCCACAAAGCGTTGTATTGGTTCCTTCAATATGAAAATCATCGTCAACTTCTACACAGATTCCATCAATCGTTGTTTCTGAATTTCCAGAGATCTTCCAGTCATCACTGATAAAGATAATCGCCGAGGGGTGTCCCCAAAAAAGGCTATTTCCGGTGATCTCCAAATCCTTATCGGGGAAAGGGAGTGTTAGTGTTCCAAATACATGGAAAACATCTCCAGAGAAGATTAATCCATTTTCATTATTTCCGACATTGGCGATAAGTTCACCACCTGTATTGATGGTCAAATTACCAGTATGCGTATAAGTTCCACCAGTCATCGTTACTACGTGACCAGCATTAATATTGACATCATCTCCTGCACTAGGAACAATTCCTCCTACCCAAGTAGAAGCGGTATTCCAATCACCAGTTTGTGCAGAATTAAAAGGCAGGGCAGATACTCCAAAACTCCCAAAAAACAGTAGGGAAAGTAAGAGTATAAATTTTTGGGTTATGTTTTTCATGGTATAATTATTTTAAAATGTTTTTGCTTATTGGTTTGGTTTTTCAAAAAAAGCATAGCAAGGTCAGGGAATCCAATGGTGAATTCCACGAATAAATTCTTTAGCGTTTTCTGGAAGAGAAAAATGGAAAAGATAATTTCCGGTTGTTTTGAAAGCGGGGGAACCTTCATTGTTTTCTCTATTTTATATCATACCAGAAATCGTACCAATTTGTATCAAAGACTAGCAAGTGTGACATAGATTTTTTATACGTATTTGTTTTTATTATTTATAAAAAACATAGAATCATAGCTTTAATCACAAAATAAAAAGGCAGGCTTAGTTTTTAGTGACGGGATCCCGAAAGAAAAAAAATTAGTTTTTTCATTGAAAACCAAGGAATTACCCTCTTTGGGGTAGAGAAAAAACTTTTTCTTTTCTTGAATTATTGGTAGATACAAAATTTATAATCCTCCTTTTAGTTGAATCCGCGGGAAGAAAAGGATAATAGAGATGCAACTATTTAGACAATTTATCCATCTGACTTTTTATTGGATCACTTCATCCAAGCGTTTAGATTAATTAAAAGGTGGTCGCTACTGCGACTTAGGCCGCTTCCTTTGAAGCGGTCTTTTTTTGTATAAAAAAACCCCGGTCATTGGACCGAGGTTTTTAAAAAGGCCATTCGCCTTTTATTTAAAATTTATTGAATTTGCTCCATAGCATCCGTCAAAAATAAAATTACTCCCTATTCCTAGCTACCTACTTTGGCTAAACAACTCATCCAAATAATCGACTCTCGTCTGAGCTTGATAATTGTCTCGACAAGCTTCTAATCCGCTTCGCATGATACTGGCGCAGGTGCCATTGGCATTTAGTCCTTCGCGGTGGTCGAGCATTAGCGCACAATGTCCCAATTCGTGAAAGACGATCATTTCTCTGAGGAAAAAACCAGCTTGGTTCCAAAAGGTTTGGTCGATCACAATTTGTCCGGGTTGATGGCTACCGTAAGTGCAGGTTCCAGCTACTCCATCTTCCCTAATTTCTTGAAATTCTCCAGAAATATTCAGCGCATCGAGGTCAATGACCACTCCACGTTTAAGTGCTTCCGTTTCAAAATTTTGGAAATAATTTGCCAAAGACAAATCCACTTCTGCGGGATTTTGGTCTTCTGCCAAATTAAAATCGGATAGGTCCTCTTCTTTTCGGCAGGAGGAGAATAAGGCAAGAATGGAGACGAAAAGTAGTAAATACCGAATGGGTGATTTCATAGAACCGTAGTTTAAAGTGATTAAAGTGTAGATGGTTCTATTATTATATCGTTGGTATTTATTGGTGAAGGAAAGTTGGTGATCTAAGAAGTTTTAAAACGTCTTGGGTTTCGTACTTATTATTGGGGAGGGATGTTTTTGCTGGTGGGCGACAAAGGTTTGCGCTATTTCGATTTTCTTTACGCCAATGCTATTAGGCGCAAGTCCATTGAGTATTTTTTTTCAACGATTTTGGAATGATCTAGTAATATCTAGAACTAAGCGT
>CAYQRA010000871.1:0-3000 GCA_964419315.1 uncultured Saprospiraceae bacterium
TACTATACTTATGAAGATGCCGATTATAGTATTACCAATATTCCTTTGACCGATCAAGACTTAGGAAAATTGACAGAAGCCGTAGAATTTTTAAAACAGTTTCAGGGCTTTTCCCATTTCAGGGAATTGGATGGAATGGTGCAAAAATTAGAAGACCATGTTTATTCGCAAAGGTCGAAACGACAGCCCGTTATTGATTTTGAAAAAAACGAAAACTTAAAAGGTTTGGAATTTTTGGATGCGCTGTATCAAGCCATCATTCATAAACGATCTTTGCAAATCACTTATCAATCCTTTAAAGCAAGGGAGCCACAGACTTTTGACTTTCATCCTTATTTACTAAAAGAATTTCGGAATCGTTGGTTTTTATTGGGTGGCAAAAACGAGCAAAAGGATTTATTGACTTTAGCCTTAGATCGCTTAATTGATCTGGAACCCAGCAAAGCGCGCTTTCGCCCGCCGACTAATTTCTCCCCAGATCAATATTTCAAACATGCCATTGGAGTCACCGTTAGTCCCTCTTTAGCTCCCCAAAAAGTGATGCTTCGTTTTTCACATCGCCATGCACCTTATGCTTTGACAAAACCCTTGCATTGGACGCAACAAGAAGTAGAAAGAGATAAATATGGCGTAACTGTTTCTCTAGAGGTACAACACAATTATGAATTAGAAAAAGAAATCCTCGCCTTTGGAGATGGGGTAACGGTAATTGCTCCCGAAAAACTCAGACGTAACATTGAGGTCCGGATCAGTAATGCACTTGATTTTTACCAAACGGTAATCACCGATAAAACACTGGCCAACCTTTCCCAAAAACTCACGCATCAAGGATCGGCAATTCTCAAAAAAGTATATACCCAAAGAGAAACTAGAAAGATGAGTTTTATGCTCAACAAATATATAGATACGCTTCCGAAAAAGACTTTTTCGATTCGTCTTTTATTAGCCAAAATTCCTCAACTCCACGAAGTACTCATCAATAAAAATTTACAAAAAATCCTCGAAGCCATTGACCCAAAAGCCTTTTTGATAAAAGCCACTTATCTCGACAAAAGGTCTGATGCCAATTGGCTCGTTGCTTGGCATCAAGATGTGCCTATTGAAGTAAAGGAAAAGAAAAAAGTAAAGGGCTATACTTCATGGACCATAAAAGAGGATACGCATAGCGTTTGCCCGCCAGATGAAATATCTAAAAATAGATTTAGCATCCGCATCCACCTAGATGACACGCACCAAAAAAATGGCGCTCTCAAAGTGATCCCCGGTTCCCAAAACAAAAGATTAAGTGATGCGGAGATCAATTTGATCACTAAAAACAGCATTCCGTTCATTTGCGAAATCCCCTCCGGCGGAATACAACTTCTAAAGCCATTGATCTTACATGCTTCAGATAAAGTGATTCCTATTAAAAACAGAAAGTCCAAACCAAGAAGAGTCATTCACTTGGAGTTTGCATCGATGAAGCTGGGTGGAGGATTGGAGTGGCATTTAAAACTAGGGCAGGAAAAATCTTGAACGATTTTTATCCTTATAATTGCTTTTAAAATTTTCGCTATTGCTTGAGTTTCTTTATCTTTAAATACTCGGATAAAATAAATCATCACCATAACTTACCCCTTCTAAATGTATACACGACGTAATATTCGCTGGAATATCATCCTCCGCTTTGCTTGGTTTAATATCTTGAAATATACAGCCTGGGCGGGGCTCATCATTTATGTCCACCACCACCTCGATCATCATGGTACGAGTATCGCCATTCCCTTTCTTCCTTTAAGCACCATTGGTATTGCGGTCGCTTTTTATGTGGGTTTTAAAAACAATGCAGCCTATGATCGTTTTTGGGAAGCTCGAAAAATCTGGGGTGGCATTGTCAACTATAGCCGAACTTGGGGCAATCAGGTGATGAGCTTTGTGACTAGCCGACTGGCAACTGGAGAAATTTCCAGTACCGAAGTAGCTGCCATTCGCAAAAAAATGATTTATCGACATATTGGATACATCAATGCCTTGCGTTTACAATTGAGACAACCCAACTCCTTTAGCCTGAAACATTCTAGCTCCGTGAAAAAATTGACCATCAATAGCCCAGAACGAAAAAATTGGGATGAATGCGTAGGTATTTTCTTTGAGCAGGAAGAATACAATACCCTCCTCAATCATCGGAATACTGCCACTCAAATCATCCGTAGGCAAGGAGAAGATCTTCGAGAAATGATGGAAGAAACGGGGTTGATCGAAAATTTTCGTCACATGGAAATGATGCGAGCTTTGGAAGAATTCTATACCCTACAAGGAAAAGCGGAACGTATTAAAAACACTCCCTTCCCTCGTCAGTATGCTTATTTTAGTAAAATTTTCACCAGTATTTTTATCCTCTTATTGCCATTAGGGCTCGTTGGTGAGTTTGCTAAAATGGGACATTCTTTTATTTGGTTGACGATTCCATTTAGCGTTTTGATTTCTTGGATTTTTAGCACCATGGAAATCGTTGGAGATAATAGTGAAGACCCTTTCGAAAACTTTATCAATGATGTCCCCATGACTGCTCTCTGTCGAACCATTGAGATTGATTTGCGTGAGATGTTGGGAGAAACGGAGTTACCAGAGAAGACAAAAGCGGTGAATGATATTTTGATGTAGGAGACTTTAGGTTCAAATAAATTCGCAGGGAGGCTGTTTGAACTTAGACCATTAAACACGAGTCATCCCGAATTTTTATAACTCTATTTTTTTGTTGTTGACCGCTCGTTTTTGCATCTGGTATTTGGAGCCTTTTCTCTATTTCTATTTAAGAAGTTGTTTTAAAATAGATAGATGATTTTTTTGCAAGTCATTGAATTCAAGCTGCCCGTCCGCTATAGCGGTTCCCTCATTTAATGCATTGCCATGAATTACCCCTGACGCAAGGTCAGGGCTTACAGCCTGCGGGATCATTCGGTCACTTCAGCTAATTATTTTCACCGTAGCTTTGGCTACATGAGCTAATGATAATTAGCG
>CAYQRA010000872.1:0-2988 GCA_964419315.1 uncultured Saprospiraceae bacterium
CCTTCCAAAGAGAATAAAGCAAACCTAAGCTACCAGATCAACTATAAGAATGGACGAACATTGTCTGTCCAGTTTAGTAAATCCTTTCCGCATATTATCCAAGGATGGGAGGAAAACTATATAAGTGGATTTGGCCCTGGAGCTCAGCAATTGACCACCAAAGCGCGGCTAAAGAAAACCCTGATGTTGGATTATTGGAGTAAGCACGGATTGGCAGATGCGAAGTATCGGGACTTATTGGAATTGGATTAGAGCCTTTTATTTTATTTGGAAAGTTTTATAATACCTTTTTCATCTTATAATGCTTAATGGACACTTCGGTGAATGGCTTTCCTTCTTTTTTATAGTCTAATTTTTCGTAAAAAGGAATGGCCACATCTCGGGCGTTTAAGACGATTTCTTTAAAACCCAAATCCAGCGCATAGTTTTCAAAAGCAGCGACCAAAGCGGTACCAATGCCCTTGCCCTGTTGATCTTCTCTGACGGCTACTTGGGTCATTTTGGCAATTTGGTTTTCCAAGGGTACCAAAATCAGGCAACCTACCATTTGCAATTGCTCATTATAAGCCACCAAATGATGGTAATTATATTCCTTAGCTAAATATTCTACGGTAAACTCTAATCCAAGTGGTTTTCGGAGGATAGCATCGCGAAGTTGGACACTTTGATCGTATTCGGGAGTGGCAAATTCTATAGGGATAATACTTAAGGGAGACATCTGAGTGGGATTAGTGGGTTTGTGGGAAAACATCATTTGCTTTCATCATGGCATTTAAAAAAGCCGTTTTATCTAAATCCAATTTGACCCCAATTTCTTCGAAATAGAAAATCATATTTTCGGTGGCCATATTTCCAGTCAAATCATCTTTTGCCATTGGACAACCGCCATAGCCTTTGATGGCACCATCAAAACGGAGGCAGCCATTTTGATAAGCCGCTTCTACTTTTTCTCTCCAATTATGAGCCTGCGTGTGCATGTGTGCACCAATGATCACTTCGGGATAAGGAGGAACCAAATTTCCAAATAAATAACTAATCGTCTCTGGAGTAGACACCCCAATGGTGTCTGATAAGGACAAAATAGACACGTCTAAATCTACTAAGCGATCTACCCATTTTTGGACAATTTCAACATTCCAATCATCTCCATAAGGGTTTCCAAAGCCCATCGAAACGTAGACCACCAAAGTCTTATTACTGGCCATACAAATGTCCTGAATAACTTTGACTCGATCCAAGGACTCTTCGATCGTAGCATTGGTGTTTCGCAGTTGAAAGGTTTCTGAAACAGAAAAGGGGTAGCCCATGTAGGAAATTTTCTCTTGTGCCGCAGCATCCACTGCCCCTCGCTTATTGGCGACGATCGAAAGTAATTCCGTTTTGGAATTCGATAGATCCAATAAATCCAAAACCGCTGCGGTATCCCTCATTTGAGGGATAGCTTTAGGCGAAACAAAACTTCCAACATCAATAGTGTGGAAGCCAACTTTCAGCAATTGGTTGATATATGCCGCCTTCAGCTCCGTAGGAATAAATTCCTTAAGCCCTTGCATTGCATCCCTTGGGCATTCAACGATTTGTAACATTATTTTAGGTTTATCTAGTTAAGTACTAATCAATTAAAACCAATTTTAATTGCAAAAGTTGCAGCAAAGATAAGGAAGTTGTTTTAAATGAGAATAAAAGTAAATTAAGGAATTTTAAAGACTTGGCAAAAAATCACAGCTCCTTAAGAGACAAGCAATACCAAAGGCAAATAGGATTATTTTTAAGTAGAAAAAGTAATATCCCTAGTACTTTCTCCCTCCTATAGAAAATTCAGAAAACTAAATTTCCTTTAGTCTGTTAAATCATTGAAAAAAGGTAAAAAATCAATTGCCCTTCAAGAATTTATGGATCAAAACCTTTTTCAATAGCAAAGAGTATTTACCTTTGCCGTCAAGAACTTGATAAAACTAGATTACGGTTTCCTTTAGTGAGCCGCAAAATTGCTCCTAAAAAAATCCGAATAAACCTAATTAAATAAAAGGTTCTCTGACAAATCCCGTGTGTGAGTCAACCAAAAAGAAGAAAAAACGCTTCCTTTTAGTCGCTTTTTTGTTCTTATTTTTGGTTGACCACGGGATTTGTCAAAGAACGAAATAAAATAAAAAAGACATATGGTACTTACCATATGACCTTAAACTAAAATAGTAAGACATATGAAAGGTCTATTTACTTTGATTGGTTTTATAATGTTTCTGATCGGTATGTCCGCATTGGTTCTTAGTATTGTAGGGGTCAAACTTTCTTTCCTAACCTTTATTGACGAACCCAGTCCAATGTTCGGTTTTCTCATCCGCTTGGCCTTGATTTTTGGTGGAATCATTGTTATTGTATTGACCCAAACAGACTGGCAAAAGGAACGGCAATAGTACTTCTATTTTGTATTTTTCTCCTTCCTCCTTTTCTTCGGAATAGCTCCTCTATTCCTTAACTTGTTTACTCTAAATTTTCTAGGATTCAGATAAAATCATTGCTCCAAATGTTCCATTTGGAAAATGAGGATAATTTGTAATAGGTTTTTACTCATCAATGGAATACTTTTGAAAGAAAGAGTGATGATTTGCTCTTGATATAATCCTAATTGGTAATTTTTAAAAACTGGTGTCTCCCTTTACTAAAAATTATTCATCAAAAAACAGATCAATGAAAATTTTAAAATCACTTCTCCTCTATTTTCTCTTTTTGGGATTGCCCCTTATTGGTTTTTCTCAACCCATTTTTTATCCAACACCAACAAGTTTAAATCAAACCGTCGCGGAAATCTATCAACTCTATGGCGATCCAACAGGCATGAGTGCCATTGCGATTGAAAGCTTTTTGCTTCCTTATTTAGTAGGTGCCAATTCTTCTGCTTCTTGCCCTCCACCTATTCCGCAGATCGACCAAGTAGGCGGTGGTGCAATTACTTTTTCTTGGCCAGCAATTTCTACCGCCACCTCCTAC
>CAYQRA010000873.1:0-2981 GCA_964419315.1 uncultured Saprospiraceae bacterium
CCCCAGTTGAAAAGCACCCGGTGCATAAAGTCGGGGATTGAGACCACCAGTAGAGGTCACCGCAGAGTCGCCGCAGAAAAACAAATTATTAGTACGAAATTGACTAGCCAGTTCTACCGTACCGTTTTTAAAATTCATGGTATCCGTAATTTTATCCCCAAAACCATTGACCATATAAGTATCATAAATTCCGGGCAAACCTTCTAGTTCATTAAAAGTAAAAGAGGAAACAGAAAGTCCTAAGTCGGAAGGAGCCACCTCCCCATAAGTACCTATTCCTACAACATCAATTTTAGTAAGTGACACAAAACCTAAAGAATGACAGACTTCATGTAAAAACACACTGACAAAGTCTTGTTGGTCGAATGCCGGATTGCCATCGGTTCCAAAGTACCAATTGGCCTGACCGATGATGATCTCCATATCCGTCTCTCCAGGATTCAATTCGACATTAGCAATGGCATTAGCCAAAGAAGAGGGATACCACACCTCTGAATTGGGAGCATTGGGAAAGTTTTTTCGGGCATTCGATAGCGAAACCCCTAGAAAAAAATTGATGGCGGAGGCATAAGTCACCTGAATTTTTATGGGAATATTGGAAGTGAGTTTGCTGCTCCATATTCCCAAAGCATGTTCTATTGCTGCATCCATCTCGGTAGTGGTATTGATCGCTGTAACTTCAAAGGTAGCCCCCTGGCTGTAAGACAATTGGGGAATTGTAAAAAATAGGAGCAATAGCAATATATTTTTCATACTTATGATTTTTAGAAATGAAAGAATGGCTGCAAATACCAATAATGGCGGAGCCTCAACTGAAAGTTAAAGAGGATTTGGCGAAATACAAAAAATCATTGTTAAATAATCTTCCTTGACACTTTCTTAATCGAATAGGGATGCCTTAGGGGAATTATTTTCCCTTTTTTGAAAAATAAATATAAAAAAACTCCTGGTAGAGGATTACCTATTGTCTTCAAAAGACTCTAGGTAATAGGGGGCATGCTGAATATCTGGAGTACAATCTGGAGCCTCCCTTCCCTTGAAAATTAGTTATAAAAAAACAAAATGCAAACCCTTCACTCTAGCAGCGAATTCTATCTGTTTTTTGTTCTCTATAGGAAGGGTTGCTAGTGGCCCCAATTTTAAAACCCAAATTATAAACTAATGAAAAACTTAAAAAGATTACTTCTCTTCTACACTGTATTGTTGTCCTTTTCTGTGATTTTTCAAAGTTGTTGTGAATATAAAATAAAAATCATTGGAGATGGTGATATGTCGATAATAGATACTTCTCTTGCGGAAAATGATACCATCAATTCAGCATTTAGAATATACTTGTACCCTGAATTGGAACAGGCATCTAATATGGCAAAAGCGAGCTTAATTAGTAGTTCTTATGCCTTTCAATGTGGATACAATTATGAAAACATGATTGACAAGAAAAGTATAAAACTAAGCTGTAATAAAGATTTTCAGTACCTCAATCAAAGTATTAAATCGGGTGAAAATTTCATTAATCAAGAAGGGATTAAAATCGTAAATAATACCCATAAAACTGCTTATAAACTTATCATAAGTGCAGATTCCACTTTTATCCAAAACACCACCTTTAATAAGGAAATATATACTTTTCAATTAGAAATGAAAACAGACGATGGGCTAAGCATTAGGAATTCTGTATCCGCATACCTGGATTTGTAGTTTTTGACCTTTTAAGAATAAACTAGATACACCGTAAATTAAGAACTACTCCCAATCCACTCCTTTTGTTGTGGACTTTATATCTTGTGCTCCAACAACAAAACATCTTTACTGCCGTATACCATATTGTCAATTCCAATAGAGCAATGAGAGTTTTTTTATTCCTGATCCTTTTCTGTTTTTCTGGCAGCGCTCTGTTTGGGCAAAGCCCAATGGATACGACGATTCATTTACAGTATACCAATCAGAATTTAGGTAAAATCCTGCAAGATCTTAAGGAAAACTATTCGCTCAATTTTTCCTACGCCACCATTAAGCTTTCCACTCCCAAAACCATCAATTTCAAAGGCACCCTCAGAGATGCCTTAGACGAATTATTTGCACCAGAAAGTATTCATTATAAAATCATTGGCAATCAGATTGCTCTAAAATACGTACCGATCAAAGGTCGCCCCATCAAAGGACAAATCTTGGATTCAGAAACCCTCGTACCGCTAATTGGTGCCAATGTAATCATCGACAAATCTAGTCCACTCATGGGAGTGAGTACGGATATTGATGGTTATTTTTCCTTGAGTGGTTTAGCGATTGGGCGCTATGATTTGCGGGTACAATTTATTGGATACGAACCGATCTTTATCAATCAGGTATTGGTCACTGCGGGAAAAGATGTTTTCTTAGCTTTAGAATTAAAAGAATCTACGATGTCTTTGGCCGAGGTCATCGTCAGAGTGGAAAAAGACCTGAGCAAACCTTTGAATGACATGGCGACCACTTCTGCCCGATCTTTTTCAGTTGAAGAAAGTCAGCGATTTGCGGCCGCTATTTCAGATCCGGCGCGGATGGCTCAATCTTATGCCGGCGTATCTAGCGGTGGCGATGATTTGTCGAATGAAATCATTATTCGCGGCAACTCTGCCCGTGGTTTGCTTTGGCGATTAGAAGGGGTAGAAATTCCGAGTCCCAATCACTTTGCGGGCTATGTCAGTGGCGGTGGGTCTGTCAGTATGTTGAGTGCCAATACCATGAGCAATTCCGATTTTTACACGGGCGCTTTTCCAGCAGAATATGGCAATGCCCTCAGTGGAGTTTTTGATTTGCGAATGCGTACTGGCAATAAAGACAAAAGAGAACATACCCTTGCGGTCGGCAATCTTGGCCTCGATGTAGCCACGGAAGGTTATTTTTCTAAAAAATCAAATGCTTCCTACCTATTCAATTTTCGCTATTCAACGCTCCAATTTGTCAATCCTTTTCTCCCCTCGCTCGAAGGTTCTCTACCT
>CAYQRA010000874.1:0-2980 GCA_964419315.1 uncultured Saprospiraceae bacterium
GTAATTCGATAAGGTGATATTATCTGATCCGGTAGCATTGCTGACCGTTAGCAGGACGTCGTAAGTTCCGGCAGTATTATAAGTAACCGTTGGATTTTGCATGGTAGAAGTTCCGGGCATTCCGCCAGGGAAAGTCCATGACCAAGCCGTGGCATTGCTACTCGATTGATCCGTAAACTGAACCGTCAATGGGGCACAGCCACTGGTTACATCTCCGGTCGCTCCTGCACTTGGTAAGGTGACAATCGTGATAATTTCCTGAGCCGTGGAGGTACCACAATTATTCGTCGCCGTCAAGACGACCGTATAGACACCATCTGTTGCATAGGTATGAACGGGGTCGACATCGCTACTCATATTCCCATCGCCAAAATCCCAACTATAAGTCGTGGCATTCGAAGAAGTATTGGTAAAAGTAGTGGTCGTTCCACTTGTACTACTGGTGAAGGAAGTATTGGGAACATCTCCTATTGTTATATAATTAGACAGGGTTTCTGAATCCGTTCCCGCAGCATTACTGACCATTAAGGTCACGTCAAAAACGCCGGCGGTATTATAAGTTACAGTTGGATTTTCATCGGTAGAAGTAGCTGGGGTTCCGCCAGGGAAAGTCCAACTCCAAGTAGTCACATTACTGGTGGTATTATTGGAATATTGTACAACTTGTGGCACACAACCCGTCGTAACATCTGAATCGATATTGGCTACTGGTAGATTAGAAATAACAACCGTATCGGTATGAACAAGCGTATCACAAATTCCAAATGCCGTGAGGTCTACAATATAAGTTCCATCCATGGCATAAGTGTGGATCGGATCAACATCTACACTCGTATTCCCATCCCCAAAATCCCAGAGATAACTACTGGCACTCGTTGATGTATTGGTAAATGCGGTAGTACTTGCAGTCGTGGAATAGGTAAATCCAGCGGTAGCTGTTTCCAGCACTTCGATGTAAGCGGTCTTGGTCAATATATTTCCACCAGAAGCATTACTGACTTCAAGGACTACGTCATAAACACCGGGGGTATTATAAGTGACGGTTGGAAATTGCTGTACCGAAGTAGAAGGTGTTCCCCCAGGGAAAGTCCAGTTCCAATCCGTTGTATTCAAAGTAGAACGGTCAATAAAGAAGACCTGTAAGGGAGCACAACCGATGGTAGGATTGGCATCAAAATCAGGTAAAGGTGGCGTAATGATGGTGACTTCTTCGGTATGGGTGGAGGTCCCACAAGGGTTCGTTACCACTAAGGTTACGGTATAAACACCATCCATGGCATAAGTATGAAAAGGATTGGATTGTGCGGAGCCACTTCCATCCCCAAAATCCCAATCATAATCTGTAGCATTTTGGGAGAGGTCGTTAAAGAACACATTGAAACCACTTACTGAAAAATTAAAATCTGCTACTGGAAATTCTATTACTTCGATATAATTAAATTTGGTGATCACATCGGTTCCCGCAGAATTGGTAACCACCAAGCTTACATCATAAAGTCCTCCTGAGGTATAGACCACCGTTGGGTTGGCATCTGAGGAAGAAGCAGGAGTTCCTCCTGGAAAAGACCAAGCATAAGAGGTCGGATCGTTTTGAGAAAGGTCGGTAAAGTTAACCTGTAGAGGAATACAACCACTGGTCACATCTGCCTCAAAATCAGCAATCGGAGGAATAGCCGAAGAACAACTTGTAAAGCAATTGCTTAGGTTTGCGCGGTTGTCGATATAACTATCAATTTGAGCAATCGAAGCTGGCGACCAAGTAGAGGTATTTTGTACAGAAGGAGCCATGATGAATGGGCTACCAGATGCATCGTGACTGGAACTAAAGTTGTGTCCCAACTCATGTGAAGTCAGTACCCTCAAAAAAGTAGCATTGGAGGTAAAATCTTGCAGGGCATGATATCTATTACTATTACAAATACCAAACAACCAAGCGACTCCGATCGTGGATCCACTAAAATTTCGGTTGGTCCAGATTTGCGCTACATCATAGGTAACTCCAAAATTTCCGGCATTTCCCCAATTGGTAAAACTATTGAGTAAAGTCCCAGCATTGTTCGAAGCAGTCCAAGGATCACAAGAAGAACAATCCGAAACAAATTGAGTAACAACGATAAAAAGGATTTCGTCTTCAAATTCGTCATCATAATCTCCTTGTACATTATTCAGTACTCCTAGATTATGTGATTCCACTCCTCCAATTCCTCCATATTTTTGGAACATCGAAAAATCAGAGGCGATAGCAACTTCTACTTCGTAGCAATTGATTCCTTGGCTAGCATTTTGGTTTGGAGAAACATCTGGTACATGTGCATGTCTTTCTTTATTTTTTTGCAAATCAGTAAATCCACAGGTTGCATTTTTCGGTTGTACATTTTTAGAATCGTATACCACAATTCTATCTACAGGCGCATCCTTTATAAAATAGCGAAGAGGTTCGATAAAGATAAAATCATCTCCATGTTTGATATAGCCATAAAGGAAATCATCTTCTATCGTCATTCTGACTTCAGAAAATTCATCGCCTTTTACAAATCCACGAAAGGTGGTGATTTCATTGGGGTTAGAAATGTTCTGCCCCTCGCCGGAAGCCGTTTGGACAAAATAATTGGGGCCTCTTAGATCATTGGGAATCAATTCGAGATCCCAAGAACGTTGATCCCCTAGTTTTAATTGAAATTGAAGCGTGGGATTAGGTCCCTTTACCGCTGCATTTAATTCGGTGATATCAAACTCAAAAGCTTGATAAGTTTTAAACTGTTTATCCAATTCTTGCCAACTTTGATTTTGCAATTGCAAACCCTCAAAACTTTGGGTTTGGGCAATCATCGTTGAGCTCAAGAATAAGCACAATAGGGCAGTAAAACATCGATACATGTTGTAGATGGTTTTGGTTGAAACGTAAAAAGTGTGTTGTGCGAAACGTTCTTTAGGAAAAAAAACAGCTAGGAAAGGAATCATAATAAATAAAACTGTTGAT
>CAYQRA010000875.1:0-2977 GCA_964419315.1 uncultured Saprospiraceae bacterium
ACGGGTTTCCAAACTGGCTAAATACCGTGCCAGGCCATAATGATTACCGTCTGAATTAGCTCTTCCGATGAGCACTATTTTATGATCGTCTTGCACCAACAGAGAAGTGGCATAATCCCCTTCCTCATCAAAGTCTGTTTGTATTCTTCCAAAATTTCCAAAAGTAGGATCCAAAGTTCCATCAGGAAGATAGCGCGCCAGCGCAAAGTCTGTAGAGCTAAAAGGATCTAGCTTTGAATCTCCTGCCAAAAGAATTTTGCCATCCGCCTGAAGAGCAACAGCTCTGACATTAGAAACTTCTCCTAAAGGAGTGAGTACTCTTCCACCATTGCCAAAGCTAGGGTCTATCGTACCATTACTATTGATTCGGATCATCCCAAAAGGTTGTTGCCCCGTTACTAGTATTTTTTGATCCTCTTGTATAACCAGGCTTTTCCCAAACTCTCGAATATCATCTGTGGTAAAGACAAACAAACCCTCCTCTCCAAAACTAGTATCAAGATTTCCATCTCGGTCATATCTAGCTACTGCATAATCCCTCCCCGGTTCCATAGTGATGGTTGAGGTAAGGATAAAACCAGATAAAACGATTTTTGAGTCGTCCTGCACGGCAATATTATAAGCAAGAGTCGTTCCTTTGGAGCTTGGAAATTTAGTAAATACTTTTCCATCTGTTCCAAAGTCTGTATCTAGAGAACCATCGCTGAGGTAGCGCACTAAGATAAATCCTGAAATTCCCATTTCATCTTTAGCCCCTCCAGTCTGGAGGATTTTCCCGTTTGGTAAAGCGAAGATTCCATTGGCACGATCAAAGGTGCCATTAAAGTCTGTAATCTGAACCCCGTCATTACCAAAAGAAGGATCAAGGTCTCCATCAGGATTTAAACGGACTAAAAGGAGATCTAAATTACTAGGATCTACATCTGTTAATCCAGAAATCAATATTTTGCCATCTGGCTGGAGTGCTAAGTAAGCACTGCTAGAAGCAATCAAATCTAGGTACAAAATTTTCTTGCCATTATAACCAAAACTATAATCAAGCTGTCCATCAGGATGATATCTGGATAGAATAAAATAATCAAGCCCTATTCCTGCTATCAAAATTTTATTATCGGGTAGTAGCAAAACATCACGAGGGATTATAAGGAGTCCTTCTCCTACGTCAGAAACCAATTTCCCATCCGTACCGAAGGAAGGATCAAGGCTACCATCTTGAGCAGGAAGTTGCCATTGGAATAGAAAAAACAAAATAGAAAGCACTAGCATTTTATAATTCATAGCTGTTACGAATTTGAGAGGAGTTAAAAATGAAGAGGCAGATTATTAAGTTCTTCTTAATTTTCGGATACGAAACATTTAAGGTAAAAAAATCTATTTTAATCTGGGTCAGATTTCCCCAAAATAATGGAGTACCCTATCCCTAAATGCTCTTTTGTCTAGTAAATTCCTATTTTCAATTATAAGTCATTCCCATTTCATAAGGACGTTCTAAAATAGCAATTGCCCCAACGATCAGTGGTTGATCAATGGGGCAATTCCGATTCAGGGATGTAGTAAAATCAGTTTTTGACTACTTGCTCAGAAATTCTGGTTCCATCTGCTAAGCGAAGCAAGACTAGGTAAATGCCTGTCGACCAATCCGCTGTCTCAATTATTTGCTTTTCCTTTATCCGAGGAGAAATAGCTTGGTAAACTCTTTTTCCCTGTAAATCATAAATCTCTAGCGTGGCAACATTAGCCGTCGGCTGATCGAGGTGAATCGAAAACGAACCATCGGTTGGGTTAGGAGCAATATGGAGTTTCTTGTTATTGGTCAAATCATTGAGCGCCAAAAAGGCTCTAAACACTTGGACATCATCCAAGTAAAAACCATCACTGGAATTGCCACTGCCACCAGAAAAATCACGGCTTCCGCGCTGTTGGAATCGGATGACGAATTGGTCGGTCAATTCTAAGCCTTCGGCAGCCGCTAAGGCATCAACATTTAGTTTATAAAATTCATAAACTGAATTTGGCGTATTGCTAAAATCAAAAGAAAAAACTTGCTTGAAAGAATCGCCACCATCATTACTAAAAAAAATGCCATCTTCTAAATCATTTTCATCAAAATAATCCGCCAACCAAAAACTTAAAGTCACCATTACTTCATCTGCTAGATTGAGGTGTAAATCGAGTGCATTGGTCGTGCTGGTCAAATCACATATTTTTCCTACGGAAACACAGAATGTAGAATTATCATGCGGAAGAACTTGCGAAATTGCTATCCTACTCATGGGATTCGTTATGGCATCATCAGAAACTGTAATAGCCGTAGAATCTGCAAAATTCCAAGCCCAGGATTTCCCCAAAATGCCTAACTCAAAATCATCTTCAAAAGGCAAAGTTGCGTAAACCAAATCCGGATCATAAACTTTTACTTCATCTAAATAAAAACCATCACTAGAATTATCACTGCCGCCTGAAAAATCCCGATCACCCGTCTGTTGAAAACGAATCACAAACTGATCTGTAAAATCCAAACCTGCTCCTTCAGCCATCCGATCTATATCTAAAGGCGGATGTTGTCCAAGTAAGGAATTGCACCATTCATCTGGAAAAAGACCAAGGACTCGGGTAAAACTATCGCCACCATCATTACTAAAATAAATGCCATCGTCATCCTGCGTTTGATCAAAATAATCAGCGATCCAAAAAGTCATTTCTACATTGGTTTCTTCTGATAAGTCGAGGTGTAAATCAAAAGCATTGGTTGCAAAGGGGCCATCACAAAGGCGACCAATCGCTAGCGCTGGACTATTTTCGAATCCCAAACCATTGACTACTTTTACTTCATTCATAGGACCAGTGATAGCGCTTCCTGTGCTGATCGTACTGGTGGTATCCGCAAAATTCCAAGCCCAAGATTTTTTATAAAACCCTAAGTCAAAATCATCTTCAAAAGGTAAGCTTGCATAAACTAAACCCGGATCATAAACTT
>CAYQRA010000876.1:0-2975 GCA_964419315.1 uncultured Saprospiraceae bacterium
GGTAGACGCGGTACTCCGCGATGGAGAATTGCTTTATGGCAATATGACTCGCGACCTTTACTTTTTGGGAAAAGTATTGGATAAGAAATACCGCTTTCTAACCATGTCGTATAATATTTTTATGGTTGGATTTATTGCTACGGTATTTACTTTTCTGATTGCTATTTTCATGTAAAAAAACGCTCCTTCCTTTATTCTCCTAGCCCAACACAAAACAATCTTCTCTAGTAATTGGAAAGAAAAAATCTGCTGCATTCCGCAGGATACTCGCAGTGGTTTGTTCTACCGCAGCAATTTCCACCCGTACTCCACGAGAAGTTAAATGTTTGACCAATTCTACATAATCAGCATCCCCCGAAAGAATAATAATGGTATCCACTTTTTCTGAAATTTGCGTAGCAGCAATCGTCAGTGGGATATCCGCAGACTTATGGCAAGGAACGACGGTTCCGTAAAAAAGGTTGTGCAATCGTTCTGCCAGTTTGGAGGAAATGCTTTTTCCTTCGCGGAAATAAATCAGTCGATTGAGGCCACGTTCCTTTAATAATTTGGGAATTAAGGTATCAAAATTGATCATGGCTTTTTTCTTATGCAGCATACTGTGGATACTCATTTCGATATTATTGCCATCTACCAAAATCGCAACAGACTGATGAATTCTCACCTTAGGACTTGGAGTCGTGTCGGAATTATTGGACTTCGAAGAATTTGATTTATCGTCTCGTTTAGAATGGTTTCTTTTGTCTTCTCTTGAAGAATTCGAATGGTTTTGGCGAGCAGAGCCATCGCGTTTATCTCGCTTATTAACGATTCTTTTGTCCTCTCTTTTGACCACATTTCTTTTGTGTTGGACTTGATCTGACCTTCGATCTTCTCGTTTATTATTACTTACATTTTCTTTTCTTTCTGGAGAAGTATTGGCGGAGCGCTTACCAGCGTTTGGATTTTTCTCTTGCCGTTTTGGTGCTTGTTGTTGCTCTTTAGGTGGAGCAGTATTTTGAGCAGTCGGTGGCGTTTCCTTAGCCTTTATAGGCGATTTAAGTTCCGGTGCGGCTTCTACTTTCTTAGGATCTTTTTTGACGGTCGTACGGCTTACTCTTGGCGCTTTAGCTTTAGGTGTTTTTTCTACTTTGGCGACTGGCTGTCCTTTCGTCTTTTTCGGTGCCGTGGCTTTGGCTTGGCGTTTTGGAGTACTTGCCTTTTTGGTTTTTGCAGCAGGCGCTGAATTAGTAGCGGTCTTCGCTAGCGTTTTTTTAGCTTTGGGACTCACCTTCTTTGGAGCGGCTTTCTTCGCAGTCGCTTTTTTAGGAGCGGCTTTCTTTTTGGCCTTTGGTTTTTCCGCAGGTACTTTCTCCTTGCTTAACTTCTCTTTCGTTTCTTTTTTTGGACTTGTTTTACGCGGAGCAGCTTTGCGGGTTGTCTTTTTCGCAGCAGGTGCTTTCTTCTCTGTTTCTTTCGACTTTAGCGTCCGTGTTTTCCTTTTAGGCTTTTCCATATTTTCGTTCAAATGTTTGTGATTGGACAAAGATACCTAAAACATTAAAGTAATTCACGGAATTAATTAGTCCGTGTTATTTAACACATAAATAAGTACTTGGACAAACGGACTAAAAGAAAAATCCAAAGTAAATGAAACCAATATAGCATTCTTATTAATTCCCTCGAAAGTAATAGACATTATCATCTAATTTATTTCCTACCCTAATATAATAGTAATCGTTTAAACGAAATGTATCAACAATAGATATAGGTTGACGCTCATAAACCAAATGACCATAAATATCACCGAAAGCACCACCTTGTATCCACAAGGAAAAGTCCCCTACCTTGTAATATCCAGTGTATCCTAAATCAATCATTTCCTCATGCAATATTAGAAAAGAATCAGGAGAGATATTATTTTCCTTCAAAACTAAATCAAATGATATTTCACCTTCATTACAAGCAGAAAAATTTTCATTGCAAACCTTAACACCATTAATTTGTGTTCTAGATTTTAAGAAAGATCCAAAATTATCCAGGGTTTGAAACTTAAGAGCAACTTGATTGAGTTCTCTAAGTTTATTAAAATCATGATTCCCACATTTAGTAAAAAAGAAACTACCGATGATAAGAATAACAAATTTCGTTTTTTTCATATCAATGAAATAATCTGTAGCCATTTTTAAAGTTATCTACAAAATCTAAAGCACCCATTTTTTTGCGATTCAATCCCCCCCTTAAGCGTAAAGTCCTAACTACCGTTTAACTTTTCTACAGCTTCTGCAATTTCATTTTTCCCGTTCTCGATTGCTAATTGAACTTTAGATCCATTTCATAGATTTTCACTTTTGGGATCACCAAAAGTGTTTGCGGAGCGTTGACTTCTATCTATTTCGTTTCCCTTCCTTCACCTGTCGAAAGCTCTGTAAAGTATTGATTAGGCGTAGAGTTTTTAATCCTACGAAATTTTCTAATCCATTATTCCTTCATTCTTTAAATCACTTTTCCAGAAGGAATATTCTTGAACCTTTTTTCTTGTCCGTTTACCTCCATTAATCCCCCCAACATCTTCTAATTTTGTTATGAATACCTTATCCTCATTAACCTTTAGTTCAAAACTTTCCGAGTCATAATACAGACAAATAAACTTTCTATACATCAAACTATCTGTAAGATAAATACTATAAACATCACCTCCTACGCCATAACTATCGACTTTGTAATGTTCACAATATAAACCTCTATCGACAAAATCAGTATATAAGTAATTTTCTTTGGAATACTTATTCTCTGTAGCACAACCAGTACAAATTAATATCATTATCAATAGAAAGATATTTGACCTGATTATATCAATAAAAAACCGATTATTTTTCATTTAACTATTTTAGTACCTTCCGCACATAATACACTATAACCAAAACCCAATCAAAAGCGGAGTAGGACTGCTTTTTGGCAGATCGAGAACCGCTGTGAGAAACCCGTAAAGAACC
>CAYQRA010000877.1:0-2965 GCA_964419315.1 uncultured Saprospiraceae bacterium
ATTTATTACATCACCGATACTGGGTTAACAATATTTTTTCGTAACTTAATATCAAGTAATGAAAATATAAATCATTTTTCCAACCCTATCTCACTGACCGATTCTATCTACTAACCTGACCTTTATAAGCTTTAAACCCAAAAGTTAATGGAACTTTTTTGTGGTCCAAAAATCTAGAATAAAAAAACAATATCGCTTATATCTTTTCTTTTCTAACCTCAAAAAACAATCAATCATGTCTGACCCCATTTCATTACATGGTAAAAAACAAACTATCGACCAAATACTGCATTGTACAAGCGGAGCTGCAGTTCCTTTTAGTATTTCCCTACAAGGCCTACAGGGCACGATGCAGGTAAATTCATCTCGAGCACCAAGGAATCCGCTGTCTCTTGAAAAAATTGACGGAGGTGTTGAAGAAACACCCTTTCAGAATCCACACGATGATTTTTTCCAAGATCTTATTGATCAGGAAGAGGAATTAGAAATTGAAATTTTAGGCTCCATCGATTTTGACCTTGATGCCATTCAACCAGAGCTAAGGCCTTTTGCCCTACTCTCCTTCGAAAATACCGATGATGAATACAACTATGCAATCCCAATAGAAGAGGAAGATGGACTTCTGTATTGGGAATTTCCGAATCAAAAAGAAGGCAATCAGCTTCATTTTGAATTGGGAATACAGCACTTTGGAAATCCGACAGTAGGTGTTCCAGAGGGAATACGTACACGACGCAAAAGGTTTCGCCCCTTTCGCTGGCTCAAAAAAAAGGTTGGTAAAATTTTTATAAAAAAAGCAATATTCAAACGTTTGCTTTTTAAGTCAGGTGCCCCCAATGATGAAATTTGGGGTAAAATGAAAAAGAAAGAAGATTGGTCTTTTCTCAAACCAGCTACCCAACCTGGTAAAAAGGCACTACTGCTCATCCATGGTTTTCTGGGAGGTCCCAAAAATTATTATGACTTCGTACAGGGGGAAATGTCCGAACTCGAAAAGCTTTATGAAGATCGCGTCTTTCTCTTTCAGCATCCTTCCCTGTGGCATGATGTAGGTGAAAATGCTCAGTCCTTTTTCGACCTTTGGAAAGGAGAGACGAACCTCCATCTAGACGTCGTCACCCGTAGTCGAGGCGCTCTGGTTTTTCGCCAAATCGCCGAGATCAATCCCGATCAACAATGGACAGACCTTAATGTCAAATTGGGTAATATTGTCATGCTAGCTGGCCCCAACGAAGGGACGCCATTAGCCAAACCGGGGAATCTAGATGTGTATATTAATATATTGACCAACCTCGCCTCATTGACCAAAGTAGGTAAAGCCATACAGGGATTGAGCTGGTTGATTCGATTGATTAAAGGGCGTCAAGTTATCGATTGGCAACATAGCCTACGTGGCTTGTATAGTATGTCGCCAGAAAGTGAATTCGTAACCAAAGTTAACGACCTCTCTCTCAAGCGCAGGAATTATCATTCTTTAAGTGTCAATAGTGACCCAGATGGAGGACTGTTCAAATTAATTTTGGAAAAATTGGTCGATCCCATCTTTAATGGAGAGGAAAACGATTTGATCAATCCGACGCACGGCGCTTATGGTGCTGATGGGAATGATGAATTCAAAATCGAGATATTCAATACCAATTTTGATGGCAAAAACATCTACCACCTCAACTATTTTAAGTACGCTACTATCCGCAACCAGATTGTAGCTTGGTTACAAGACCCAATAGTTTAAAAGAATAAATTCATATGGGCTCCACCCAAAGATATGGATACGATCCCTACAAAAACGAAAAAGGTGCTCCGTGGAGCACCTTTCCTTTCATTTGGACTTCTTTATAGGTTAGTTATTAAGCGGGGGTATTTTTTTTAGCCTCCAAAATCATCGAAAGCGATGTTTTCATCCGGCACACCCAAGTCATCCAGCATTTTGATAACTGCTGCATTCATGAGTGGAGGGCCACAGAAGTAATACTCGATTTCTTCTGGCTCTGGGTGGTCATTGAGGTAATTATCGAGGAGTACTTGGTGGATAAAGCCTTTGTATCCATCTCCTTCTTTATCATCCAGGCTGGTCTTCAATTTCCAATTGTCTTCTTCACTTGGATCAGACAAAGCTATATTATAAGAGAAGTTTGGAAACTCATCTTCAATTTTTCTGAAGTGATCGGTATAGAACAATTCTTTGGTAGAACGTCCACCGTACCAGTAAGATACTTTACGATCTTTGGTTTTCAAGGTGTGGAACAAGTGGAATAAGTGAGAACGCAATGGTGCCATTCCGGCTCCACCTCCGATGTATACCATTTCTTTTTTGGTTGGCTTGATAAAGAATTCTCCATAAGGACCAGAGATGGTTACTTTATCGCCAGGCTTACACCCAAACACATAGGAAGAACACACTCCTGGGTTAACTGGCATCCAAGCATTTTTCTGACGATCCCAAGGTGGGGTAGCAATACGAATATTCAACATCACGATGTCTCCCTCCGCAGGGTGATTGGCCATCGAGTAAGCACGGAATTGCTCTTCGTCGTTGACCATCTTTAGCGACCAAAGACCAAATTTGTCCCAGTCTGCATGGTACTCTTCTTGTACGTCGATGTCTTTTGAGAAATCTACTGTTACCACAGGAACATCAATTTGTACATATCCACCAGATTGGAAATCAAGTGTTTCTCCCGGTGGTAATTGTACCACAAACTCTTTGATAAAAGTGGCTACATTATCATTCGACTTAACGGTACATTCCCATTTTTTGATTCCAAAGATTTCTTCAGGAATTTCGATCACCATATCTTGGCGTACTTTCACTTGGCAAGATAGGCGTTTGTGCTCTGCTGCTTCGCGGCGAGTCAGGTGATTCATTTCGGTAGGCAATACATCTCCTCCTCCTTCGAGTACATGGCATTCGCACATCGCGCAAGTACCACCACCACCACAAGCAGAAGGCAAAAAGATGTTTTTA
>CAYQRA010000878.1:0-2958 GCA_964419315.1 uncultured Saprospiraceae bacterium
TTGTAAGATGGGATCAATGGCTTCCGTTTCTCCATTTTCAAGGGGCTTGTCTTGCAGGTTTAGGGTAAGCGTTCGGGTAGCAGCGGCGATTTCTTTTTTCTTCTTTTGGTTGAAAAACCAGAATATCCCTGCACCGATTCCCACAAGGCTCAAGCCGAGCATCAGCATTTTGAGGAAAACACTTTGTTGTTCCTCTACGATCTTATTTTCTAGTTCCTTTATCTTTTGTTTGTTTTCTGTTTGGTCAAACTTGGCCTGCGCTTCTTTTAGTTCCACCTCTGCGGATTGTAAGCGAATAGAATCCGCATACCGTCCTTGTTCTCTTTGGAAGAATAGTGCTTTTTCGTAATCGCCTTTTTGCTCTGCAATATTGGCTAAAATTTGGCAAGTTTCGGCTACTGTAAAATTGACTCTCCTTTCCTTGGCCAAACGAAGTGCTTCTGCCAAAGTTACTTCTGCGGCTTCAAACTTTCCAAGGCGAGCCTGTGCATCTCCCAGATGAGTCAAAGCACTATTGAGGCTAACATGTTCTAATTCTCGCATTCGCGGAATGATTTTGTACAACTCCGTTTCTCCCTCTTCTAGGCGATCCATCTCTACCAGTTCCACCGTCTGATAAAAGGTAGATCGAAGGTATCCCCATTCATTATCTTCTTCTTGATAGATTTTTGCAGCCTGACCACAAATTTCATAAGCTTTTGAATGATCCCCGAGGCTACTATGGCTAACCCCCATAGATGATAATGCCCGCGCCATGAGTATCCGGTGGTCTATAGCCTCAAAACATTTATAAGCTTTTTCTAAATGATTAAGTCCTTCTATAGGTTTGTCTTCTAGATAAGCAGAAGTATACAAATAAAAATAAGCTTGTCCTTTTTGCCTTTGCCATTTATCTTGACCTTTTCCAATCGAATCTGCCATAACCACCACTTTAGAAGCGGCTTTAAATATCTCCTTGATGTTTTCATTATCGGCATTCATTCCAGCAAGCATCAGTTGAAAGTTGGACCAACTCCCCAATTGTTTTGATGTCATCTGAGGGCGTTTTTCTAGCCAATCAATAGCGGATTGTACAATGGCTATCTCTGGTTCATGAAAAACTTGGTTGGTGGCTTGATACCAAGTCATGATATGCTTCATCCGCTCAGGAAAAGGAGCTTCCTGGGCCAATGTTTTTAGGGAGTCTATATTGGTGGCTTGTACACTTAGTGGGAGTAGAATAAATAAAAAACAAGCGAGTAGGAGGCCGGTTGGCCAATGTTTATTTCTTGTCTTTTGTGAAATGCGCATGCTATTAGTACTTCAGGTTAGGAACCAATAAAATCATTGAGATTTACTAAGTGTTTGTTTAAATTTAGTTCGCCTTTTAGGGCTCATGAACCTTCGGTTTCTATCGTCTCAAAACCACTATTTTATGAACCCCGTAGCAAGTACGGGACAGGCCTGACTTCGCAATTTAGCACTCATTTAGCCTGTCCGGCTGGCCAGACGGGCTCGCTAAACTCTTTTCAAATCGCTTCATCAGAACCCTACCTTTGCCAGCAGGCAAGCAAAAACTATTGATTTTTAGCTCAAAATAAATTCAAACATACGCTAAGTTGGAATATTTGAGTCTACAAATTTAATATTTTCACTTACTTGATCGCAAAAAAAGTAATTCAAAGAAGTAATTGTTTGGTGAAAAAGGAATTTTGACCCTAAGAATAAAGGGTTTTGGCCTTAAAGTTTTAAAATGACTCCTCCATCTTTCTTTATCACCTAATTTCAAGTTAATGACCTTTAGGGCTGATTTTTCCTAGAAAAGGAATAAAAGAACGCTTGGGTACAAAGAATCTCCAAAGTGATGAACTATACTTGTATAGTACTTTTAAGAATAATGTGTTTTGAATAGTTTTTGCTCTTGCAAAAAAGATAGAAAGCCTGCTGGACCAAACGACTAGCTAATAACACTAGACTTTATCGTACTGAAAGAGTACGATAAAGTTTATCGTAATTATCTGTTTTGTGTTTAAGAAATTCTATTTTATAAATAGAAAGGTTAAGATTGTTTTTTTTGGTTTAAGTCTCTTACGAGACGGCTTGAGGATAGGGGAACTGGGACATGAGGTCTCTGTTCTCCTTTTTAGTTTTGGAAATAAAAGAAAAGGATCTCCAATCCACCGGTAATTCTATTCGCTCAATTGTTTATTTGGGCTTTGACTTATCTTTTTGCTTTTCTTCAAAATGATGGTATACGGTATTGATAAAAGCTAAGATGACTCCGACTCCTAGAATGATATAAAAAATAGTAAATAATTTGCCCGCTGTTGTTTGTGGGGAAAAGTCGCCATATCCAACGGTGGTTAGGGTGATGATAGAAAAATAAAGGGAGTCCACAAAACTCCAACCTTCCAGATAATGAAAGACTACGGTACCCAATAGTAAAATAAAGAGAGTCGTCAAAACAAGATCTCGGTATTCGGGGTCTCGGAGAAAAACAATTAGGGTACGTAAAAAAGTCATAAAGCGTTAGTTGTGATAAGGCATAACTTTTTGGAATTCAAATGGAAATGAATCTTTCGATGTGTTTTCCCTTCAAAGCTAAAAAAATCAAATCAAATGTGGAGATAATTGTTGGGTAAAATAGCTTCCCTAAACTCCAAGGTTTAAGCTAGAACTTTTCTATTGCCCTTCTACCAGCAGCATCCGTCCCCTCCTCAAGCACGATACTCGCTAAATCGATTCACAAGCATTTTGTTTTCTAAGGAGTAAATCGTATTTTTGATTAATACTTATAAAGCTAATGGAATAGGACTTGCTTTTTAGATGTCCGAGTTTTCTTACCTTTTACTCCACCAATTCTCTAAAACTCAGCTGTCCTGCCCGGCAGCTAGAGGAGTATAAATTAAAATGCTTAGTAACGATCAAAGAATAACTTATCGATTTGTGGCTGGCACTTTTTAGCCAATACTTCCTTGA
>CAYQRA010000879.1:0-2945 GCA_964419315.1 uncultured Saprospiraceae bacterium
CGAGCAGCGCAGTTATCCAATTTTTATCGGGCAGGGCTTATTGGCTTGCCAAGATGTGACTTCTGCGACCACCGCTCTGGCCAAAATAGCAGGTTTGCCCAAAGCGCATTACGACAGTTTTAATATTGATGACTTCGTCAGCCAAGCGAGAGAATTTGAAGGCTACGATGATACCAATTATAATAAAGTGCTCAAGTATATGAATCTGATGATGGCTGAAAAAAGCTGGGCGGTGGAGCGCGCCAATCAATTGTATCATTGGATTGATAGTGGAGAATACCAAGATGTTTTGGAGCGTAAAACAGATTTGAATAAAGCTTTACCGGCAGCAAAGTTTTGTCCCAATTGTGGGCATAAAGTAATCGCTGCTGCGAAGTTTTGTACGAATTGTGGCCATCGATTTTGATGGGTTAATTGTAAAATAAAAACGCTTCGCAGATCATTGAATACTCTTGAAAGAGTAAAGTTGAAGGAGGTGATTTGCGAAGCGTTTTCTATGGAATTATTTCTTCATGTTCTCTGCCTTCTTTCTTCGAGATTCTTCAATAGCAATTGTTATTTTTTTAGCTACATCCAAATAAGCTCTATCTTCACTATCCCAATCAAGGATAGGTTTAGCATCTTTAGGAACTGCTTGTAACATTGAGAATTGAGTTGTCGTCCATTGACAGGGTTTCAATATTACTGGAATAACACGAACATGATCGTCTTCGTCTTTATGCCTTTCAATAGCTCTGGCCATTTCTACGTCATAGATGTAGGTAGACGCCAAAAATTTTGTTGAAAACAAGAGTAATATGATGTCCGAAGTATCCAATGCTTCTTGGATTTTTTCGTCCCACTCATCTCCCGCAGCAATACCTCCACGATCATTCCAAGATTCTATGTTAGGTTGTCTTCTAATCATCGCTAAAGCATCATCGAGATCTTCTCTATGATTTTCTTCTTTATGAGTATAAGAAGTAAATATTTTTATCGGAATATGTTCATAGTCTGGATTGAACATGGGTTTCATTGGAGACATAGTATTTTTTTTAGTTGAAAAATTAGGGTTTATTTTCTAAATATCAAAAGCCTTCGGAAAATGCCTTGGCTTCACTTCGACTGTCGCCGCCTTCGCGCCGATCTCTGCCAAAATTCCACGGTTTTCTGATTTCGACATTTCTCTCAAATCTACTGGATTAACATCTGCAAATTGGAGTTTGGTCAAATTTTCTATAGACAATTCTGCGTCGTAGCGCAAATAGTGGAGCGCAGGTTCTGGGGTCAATAAATCTTTGGAAAGGTCTCCCATTTCTCCATCAATGACCTTTGCGGTAGGGCTTTTAGAAAGGAGTTGCAACATCGTCCTGTTCATGTCCTTGGCATCATTCATCAATAAGGAAATGACTTCTCCTGCCCAGTCCCAAAGTTTGTTGTCTTTTATCTCTTCTGCTTTGTGTCGGATGTCCCAAGTGCCGGTGCCAATCGAAACCAACATCAGTTGGTCGGCGCCGGTTTTCCAATGAAAAGGAAAGCCTTTTAGCGTCGCCATCAAAAACAACATCATCGAAGGATCATTGTGCATACTTACACCACCATCGATAAAGGCCCCCATTTGTCCTTCCCCCAAATCAATTTCTTCTGGTTTAAAATAAGTGGGTGCTGCGGTACTTGCTCTTACGGCTTGGCGCAGCAAAATGTTTTTATTAAAAGGATAAAACTTTCCTTCTGGGTGATTGATCAAAGGCCAAGTACTCGCGGTATCATTTCTCTTGGTGACAATACAAAGTCCGGTTTTTATCTGATCACTTTCTAGGGTCATTTCTCCTAGAATATTTTTCAATTCGGCTTTCAATGCATTGGCTTCAAACTTGGCATTGAGCCGTTGAAATAAACTGGTCTTTTCGCTAAAAATTTTTCCACCTAATTCTTGATAGATTTCGCTTAGTTCTTGTGCAGACATTCCAATGGAAAGACCTGCTGCAATGATCGCTCCTGTACTCGTACCACCAATGAGGTCAAAATAATCGCAGAGCAAAAGCTTAGGATTTTTATGCCGCTTCCGCAGCAGCTTTTCAATATGGACGAGATAGCCCAAGGTAATCGCTCCGCGGATGCCACCGCCATCGAGTGCAAGTATTCTTTTAGGGCCTTTTGATTTTAGTCTTTTTAATAGAGACATTAGGGATTTAGGTTTGTATAGGGTTGATAAATTAGACGCTGTTATAGAACCAAGGTGAAAAGCGGTCCCGCAGATTTACTTCTTAAACCGACAAGGGAAGTTCACAATGTAAATCAGAGACAAGTGTATCTACCTAAGATTTTTTCTCTTGTGGTTTGCTTTTTTTATTCTTGATGTACTGCATCCAGTTTTTATTTTCATTGGCTGTAAAACTTTCGATGCGTTCTACCAGATGTTGTAAATTAGGATGTTCTCGATAAGGGCCAGATTGAGTCAAGAAAAGTAATTTTTCTCGCTGCAAGGTTTCGGAAGCATTGCGGTATTCCATCCAATTGTCCTGGTATTTTTGTAAAGATAGAATACCCTCACTAGCGGCAATGATGATACCGAAAGCTCCGACCGCAATTTTTAACCAAAAATTTAGATCCGGATGACCTTCTCCGATGAGTCCGGTTAGGAAAGGAATGGATACGGAAAAAAAGATAATGAGCGTTTTTAAAAATTTATAGCGTTTTTGATTCCAACTGCTTTTATCGTCATACCATTTTATTTGTTGATCAATTCGGGACGAAATGTAATCTGCTTCTTTCATGGCTGTTTGGACTTGGTATTGAGAGGTACAAGGGAAAAGAAAAGGTTGACCAATTAGTTTCTTAAATTTAAGCAAATATTTGTTTTTCAAAACCTTAGATGTGAAAATCTTTGTATTTTGTCCATTCAACACTCAGAAGTTGTTTAAAAAGTCGTGATGAACTTATTGATAAGTGCCTGTCCGGCTGGC
>CAYQRA010000880.1:0-2943 GCA_964419315.1 uncultured Saprospiraceae bacterium
ACCGTCATCCAAAACCGAGCAGCTATTTACTTTGATTTTAATGATCCAGTAATGACGGAATATGCAGTCCATACCATTAAAAAACCCAAACGCTTCGGTATAAATATCCTAGACTGGTGTGCAGGACAAGGATTTGATGGCCAGGTAATCGAACAAGATACTTTTATCACCAGTATCTATTCTTTCCCCTTATATGACAGCTTGGTCACTACCTATTTTTCTGTATTCGAAAATAGTTATACACAAATTGATACTAGCATTTATTCCAATGAAGCTTATAATGGTATTTTTTATATTTCCGATACCAGTTGGGTCGACGTATTTGAAAAAGCCAATGGATGCGATAGTATCGTCACGACCAATCTCTATGCCACGTTAAATACTTCCACGGAGTCGCCTAGCATTTTTCAAGGGCTTAGCATTTTTCCCAACCCAAGTCAGTATACCTTTAATCTACAGCATCAAAATATAAAGCTATCTACGACTACCCACATTCAGGTCTTCAATCCTCTGGGCACTATCATTTACGAAGCCACCTGGAAAGAAAAAACGGGCGTCAATCAATTCCAAATCAATGCAACAGATTGGGCCTCTGGGGTCTATTTAATTTCCTTGAGTAATGAATATGGAAAGATAATCGAAAGAGTCTTTAAGGATTAGGGGAAATAAAAATGCAAATTCAAAGGTTCCGATTTCTCATCCTTTGAATTTGCATTTTTACTTTGAGCTTTGCATTTGAATTTCACATTCCTTCTATCCCATCTCCGAAACCGAAACCATTTTATCTTCCACCATCTGTACCATTTCTACAAAACGTGGATCGCGTTTGGTTTCTCGCGTTCGCTTGAGTGGTAAGTCTACTTTGATGTGTTCGACAAAACGAGAAGGAGCAGATTTCATAATATAAATATCATCTCCTAGATAGACCGCTTCGGAAATATCGTGGGTTACAAAGATCACAGTTGGATGAAATTTATTCCAAATCCCTGCGAGTAGATCTTGCATTTGCAAACGCGTCTTGACATCCAAGGCACCGAAAGGTTCGTCCATAAGAATGATCTCAGAATTGGCCATCAAAGAACGAGCGATAGCGACTCTTTGCAATTGACCACCAGAAAGCGTGGGATACTGCGCGTATTTATTTTCATGTCCAGCAAGGCCCACTAATTCGATGATCTCCATCGCTTTTTCGTGGCGTTCTTTTTCAGCAATGTCTTTGTATTTGAGTGCTAAGGAAACATTATCCAAAACCGTCATCCAAGGCAAAGAAGAGTATTGCTGAAAAACCATACTCACCCGATTGTCTTTACCGACAGGTTTATTTTTTACCAAAATATTTCCAGTGGTAGGCTCTTGTAAGCCAGCGATATACCGCAGCAAGGTAGATTTCCCACAACCCGACATTCCAAGGATCACTACAAATTGTCCTTGTGCAGGCTTATCCTCTACGAGAAAATCTAAATCCTTGATGATAAAATTTTCTCCACCGTCATAACTTTGACTGATGCCACGAAGCTCAATGATATTGGCTAAATCTGTATCTGAAAAATTAGGCATTTTGTTGTTTAGATTTATAAATATTAAACTCTCCGTAAACGATCAATAGCAAACTGGTCACACAAAGTAAAGCGACTAAAGTACCGACAATCGAAGGCAATCCTGGAATCATCACACTGAGCAATAAAAACAACATCGTTGATCCAAGAATGGTATAAATTCCATATTGCGATTCTTTGACTCCTCCAATAGAAGTCTTCATGTATTTATGAGGAAAAAGTCGTCGATCAAGAAAGACGAAAATTCGATCTTGTAAAAAACCAATCGCAATGATGATAAACAAAATGGCAAAAACTTTTTCTACCTGACCTTGGCGTGCTTTAATATAAATCAAAGATCCAATTCCTCCTTGGCGATTCAGTAATTCCGCAATGATGATATAGGTCCAAGAAATCGCGGTCAATACTCGGATGTCATCCATCAATCGAGACATCACAGAAGGGATATAAACGGACTTCACCGTTTGCCAATCTGTAGCGCCAAGTGTAAATACCGTTTTCAAATAAATTTCTTTAACCTCATCAATCCGTTGAACGACTACCGGAAGGAGATAAACAATAATACCAAAAGACAAAAAGGCAATTTTCATGGTATCATCAATTCCAAACCAAATGATAAACAGTCCTGTCAAAGCCGTTAGTGGTAAATAACGCAAGGCATCTACCTGTTTGCTAAACAGCCCTCGAAAGAGAGGCAAGAGACCAATCAGAAAACCTAATGGAATGGAAATAAAGATCGCCCAAAAATAGCCTTGCAAATTGAGCCAAACCGAACGAATCGTATTGACCACCAATTCATCTTTTTGAAAAAGATCGGGAAAGGAGCGAACCACTTTTAAGGGTGGAGGCAATAGAGGATATACCTTTTCAAATTCCGTCGCATTTGCAAATTTTATGGAGTCGGCTTGGAGAATCGAATCTCGTTTGGCAATGTCTAGAGGATCGGTACTTAATGAGGAAGGTAATTCTGTAGAATATCCATCGATCACTGGTTTTTGGATAGCGAACACTTCTGAAAGGATCCACCAAAAAACGACAAAGATGACGAAACCTACGATCCCCAATACCAAGCTTTGTTGATCGCTTAATTTTCCTCTAAGTTTGAATAATGACATGTATTGATATTAGGTCGACGTTGAGGTGAGTAATGAAAAAATAGTAGCAGCAGAAAAGGATCCTGCTGCTACTATGATTTGCTTTTATTTAATCTCTTACCAATTCGAAATCAGTCCGGCGGTTTTTAGCTCGGCCTGCATCGGTATTATTATCGGCGACTGGCTTGTCAGGACCATTTCCGACTACGATAAAACGATTGGTCGGCATCCCGTGGGTTTTGATCAAATAATCAGCTACTGATTTTGCTCTTTGCTTCGAAAGGCGAACGTTG
>CAYQRA010000881.1:0-2941 GCA_964419315.1 uncultured Saprospiraceae bacterium
AACAAAGCTCATTTTCTTTTTCGTAGCCAAAGCTACGGGAATTAAAATAGCTGAAATGAGTGAGCGATCCTATGGTCGAGTACAACAGTACTCGAAGCGAGTGACCCGCAAAAGCGGAAGGGATGGCCAAATCAATGACTTGCAAATAAATCATCAATTCATTTTTAAGCAACTTCATTCAAATTTTTCAATATGAATACTTTAAAAAACAGCGTACAGTTAATTGGCAATTTAGGTAAAGATCCAGAGGCGAAAGAATCTGACCAAGGGACTACCTATACTAGAGCTACGATCGCCACCAACGAAACCTACCAAAATAAGAGAGGAGAAAAAATCACCGATACCCAATGGCATAATATCATTGCTTGGGGCAAGACCGCAGAGAATATGGCCAAGATGCTCAAGAAAGGTAATGCCGTGGCGGTAAAAGGAAAATTGAATCACAATTCTTATAAAGACAAAGAAGGCAATATCCGTTATTCTTCATCGGTAGTTGTCAACGAATTTATGGTGCTTAATAATGCTGATCGTACCTGATCAGTCTCGGAATGACAGAAGGAAAGGGGCGTGCTCCCTTTCCTTTCTTTAATTACTCCGGTCTCTTAGCACCAATTAGAAAACCTAAAACTAAATGAAAAATGGAACAAGTAGATTTATCAAACTTTGGTAAGAGTTCAGAACTTTTGGACGAAGGAATCTTTTGGGGGATTGTAGAAAAGTCATTGGAAAATGCCGCAGGAGAGCATGAGCAAGAAGACAATTTGATCCACGAAATAATCAAATTGTCTCCGAAGGAAATGATCGGCTTTAGATTGCGAACGGACAAGTTACTTTACGATACTTATAACTCCGAAATGTGGTGTGCCGGATATCTCATGAATGAAGGTTGCTCGGATGATGGATTTGAGTACTTTAGGAACTGGGTCATCTCCAGAGGAAAAGAAACTTACTACCAAGCCAAATCGAATCCCGACTTTTTGATAAGGGAAGTTTCGGAAGATAAGGACGAATATGATTTTGAAAGTTTTTGGTATGTAGCACTCGAAGCATTTAAAAGAAAAACCGGAATGGATTTATATGATTATATTGAGGAAGATCGTTTTGCTACCCAAGAGAAAAGCTACCCGGATTTTGAATTTAACTGGGAGGA
This sequence comes from uncultured Saprospiraceae bacterium, assembly GCA_964419315.1. Classification (GTDB taxonomy): domain Bacteria; phylum Bacteroidota; class Bacteroidia; order Chitinophagales; family Saprospiraceae; genus CALLVY01. The sequence continues at coordinate 1,151 of CAYQRA010000881.1, forward strand.
AGAGGAGCCGGAGACGATGAAGGCGATTTGTCCTCAGTTGTTTGAGGCTTTTTGGGATTAGTGGAAATAAAAGTTGGTGATAATTTTAGAAGAAAATGAAGAAAATTAGAATAATCGTATTTCTAGCTTTGATAGCACTGAACGCTAATGCGCAAGGAGATAAACAGCTATTAGATTTTGAATTTGCTGGAATGAGCCTAAACGGAATTTTGAATATTCCAAAAGATACCCAACCAAAGGGAATTGTGCTTATCGTTCATGGTTCGGGTAGAACCAATGCCATTGAACAAAATTGGTATGGAGATGTAAGGGCGGCAATGCTTAAAGCAGGTTATGCAACTTACATGTGGGACAAGATGGGCTGCGGAAAAAGTGAAGGTACTTTTAATTATAATCAAACAGTGCAAAATAGTGCTTCGGAAGTTATAGCGGCTATAAATGCTTTGCAGGAAAAAAAAATTATAGGTTCTGATAAAATAGGTTTGTGGGGAATTAGCAGAGCTGGATGGATCAATCCGATTGTAATCAATCAATACCCAGATATTAAGTTTTGGATCTCGATAAGTGGGGTAGACGACAAAGAAAATTTTAAATATTTGTTGGAAGAAAATCTAAAAATAAATGGAACCCCCGAGGATTCTATTGCTATTTTAACGGAAGAGTTGACAAAAGGTTATCGACTCGTACATACTGGAGCGCGCTTCGAAACGTATATGGACGCCACTGAAAATTTAAGAAATAATAAGTTTCTAAATCGATTTAATAATGGGAACCTGATCACCGAAGAAGCTTATTATAAATATCAAGAAAATTTTAAAAAAGAACAATTTGATAAAGAAACAAATCTGCAAGTTTACATCAAGGATTTTGAATTAATTTTGTCAAAGATAGACTGTCCCGTACTTGCCTTGTTTGGAGAAAAGGATAAACATGTTGACTGGAAGAAGACTAAAATTTTATATGAAGAAACATTAGGCAGAAATGTAGATTTAACGATCCAATCTTTTCCAAATTGTAATCATAATTTATACCAATGCCAAACGGGAGGCTTTTATGAATTTCAAGATGACAACTTACCTTGGGATAGATGTGAGGGTTTTCTCGATGCGATCACAAATTGGCTAAAGGCAATAGAATAATCTACTAGCAATAATGTATGTGTCTATGTATTGGTTAATTTATAAAAAACAAAAAACAAAAAATAATAAAATGGGATTTAATGTATCAGGATTAGTCATCAATGAAAACTACGAAAACAGAATGGAAGATTTGCAAGCAGCACTTGGTTGGAATCTTCAAAAAGGAGAAACCATCAGCTTTGAAACCGCTTCCTCCAATTGGAAGGACGAGAGGCTTTGCGATGTTTATTTTTCAGAGAAAGGAACACTCTTATTTATTAGCATGGAAAGGTGTGCGCAACCTTTGGGAATAAAAAATACCAACACTTTAACTTTTGCACTTTCGGAAACCTCTATGGTTTTTAATAGGAGTTATTGTGAAAATGGAATTGTAAAAAGGTCAATCATGGAGATGGAAGGAGATCGAATGTCAGCGCGTGGAGAACAACTCCCCGTCGAAGAAATATCAGAGGATACTTCCGAAATAATCTGGAACCAATTGGCCGTCGTCCTCGGAAAGCGTTTTTGGGATATTGAATTTGGTGAAAAAGCAGAACGCTATACTTTTGTATAGCGTCTTATGTTTTCTGAGGAGTACTCAACTGAGAACCAAATTTTTCGTTCTTGGACAAATCCCGTGGTCAACCAAAAATAAGAACCAAAAAGCGACTAA
>CAYQRA010000882.1:0-2941 GCA_964419315.1 uncultured Saprospiraceae bacterium
GGTATCTTTTATATTTTCGGTTTTGGGACTAAAGTTAACTATTAGCCCACCCAGGTGTATCCGCCGTCGTTGCCGCTAGCTTTTAGCACTCTGGTTTGGTGATTGGTGGTAATAAAACTTGTTACTTTGATGTCTTTAATTTTTAATTTTGAGGCTCTCATGTGTTTTTAGGTTGTGTTTCTGTAGTGTGTAAATCAAAATTTAAAACTTTATATACTAAAAAATAATCTATATTTTATTAGAAGTATTTTCCAGATATAATCTGTTTGTTTTTTTGAGACTTTAAGGGGTACTTTGAGCGATTCTCTTGAAAGGGGAACTTAGCTAATGAAGCTGCTAAATACTGTAGAAAATTGTTATACTCTCTCTTATAAAGACAACAATAATGCCAAAATATAGAAAAAAAGCTAAATTGTGAAATTTTATTAATTATTTTTTTAATATATAAGTTACTGGCAAGTGCCTAGTTACCCAAATAAATGGAAATCCCTTTAAAATTACCAAGTCCGATTCAAGTCTTTGATATCCCCGTCTTTAAGGAGCGAGGTATTGAATTATTGGTGAAAAGAGAAGATCAGATCCATCCATCCATCTCTGGGAATAAGTGGCGAAAACTCAAGTATAATCTGAAAAAAGCTAGAGCACTAGGGAAAAGTACCTTGGTTACTTTTGGAGGCGCCTATTCCAATCATCTTTATGCAACGGCAGCGGCGGGCCAATTCTTTGGCTTCCATACCATCGGTTTGGTGAGAGGCGAAGCCAATGAAATACTCAATCCTACTCTTGATTTTGCCACCTCTTGTGGTATGGAAATACGTTATCTAAGTCGTTCTGTTTATCGAGCGAAAGAAAAAGCCCTCGTCCAAGAATCTCTAAATGGCCCCGAATATTATCATTTACCAGAAGGAGGAACGAATGCCTTGGCATTGCCAGGCTGTGCGGAAGTCGCCACAGAAATCAAGACTCAACTAAAGCATTTACCAGATTATATTTGTCTTTGTTGCGGGACGGGGGGGACGATGGCTGGGCTTATTGCGGGCTTGGGTGGAGCATCTCAGGTACTTGGCTTCTCTGTATTAAAAGGAGATTTTCATCAGCCACTCATTCAGGATTTGTTGGCGCAGTACCAAAAGGAAAATATTGGTTTTTCTATTCCTCAAAACTGGAGCATCGAATGCAATCACCATCTTGGAGGTTATGCTCGGTTTAATCAAGAATTGATTGAATTTATCAATCGTTACCAAATCGAATATCAATTGCCATTAGATCCAGTGTATACCGCAAAAATGTTTTTAGGGCTAGAAAAAATGGCTCAAGAGAACTACTTCAAATCAGGAAGCACGATCCTCGCAATTCATACGGGAGGATTGCAAGGCGTAGCCGGATTTAATCAACGCTTTGGCAATTTGATTCTAGGCAATAGCCACTAATTCTTACGGTAACCATCTTTATAGCGAACAATAAAGGCTTCTGGATAACCCATCAATCTCGCTTTATCCATGATCGTTCTCGCTTGTTCTAAATCAAAGAAATCTGCCAAAAGAACTCTAGTCCAACCTTTTTCAATGATAAATTCGGTATCCAAACGACCCATCTCTTGCATTTTGAAAAAGCTGGCACTCTCCAGATCGTAGTCAATAACTACCGCAAGTTGTACCTTAAAATAAACACCAGAATGCCGAGGGGCAGTAGTCGTAACACCATCTTTTTTATAGCGAGAATTGGTATAGGTATTTCCGGGTTGATAAGTTGTTTTTTGGCTAGTGCTAGTTGGTCTTGTGGTAGGTGCTGGCGGAGTTGTTTTTTGTGTCACCGGAGGATTAGTAAAAGTCATGCTAGGATTAGTGCTCGTACTGGTACCTGTATTATTAGGGCGATTGATAACTTTTTCTTGAGTAGAGGTAGTGGCAATTGGCTGGCTATTATTTGAGGTCGGTTTTGTACTTGGGGTACTTGCGACTCTTGGTGGATTGCTGTTTGTGTTCGTACTGGTCGTTGTCGTGCTAGGACTTGCATTGGTGTTCGTAGGAGTAGGATTGCTGCTGGGGCTTTTAGGAGCTTGACTAACAAGCGTTCCTTTCTCCAAATAAAGCCCTTGACCGGGGTCACTACCATCGGATTGATAGGTATTGAATTCAAAACTTGCATCTGAATAACCATCTTTGGTCGCTTCAATCAGAAATTCGCGTTCTGGAAGAATTGGAAATTCGTATTGCCCATCGGCAAAAACTTTGGATTCTAAAAGTCGTTTTAAGCCGTCGTCTACTTTCTCATAAATGGCAACTTCTACATCAGATAAAACTTGTTGTCCTTCTTTGTCAAATACTTTTCCACTAACAACTGCGGCCGTTTCCACTGCTCCTTTTTGTCCAAAAAAGAAAAGATCATCATCCGTGGTACTTGTTTTTTGAGAACCGAAGGTGCGGTTAGAGGCAAAAAAGGTACTGGAACCAGAAGGAGTTTGTGCAAAGTAATAATCGTCTGCACTGGAATTATAAGGTTTCTCTAAGTTTTTGGCATCGCCCCATTCACTATGCGTTCCTTCTACTACAAAAATATCGAAGCCACCAACATTGACATGGCCATTGGAACTGAAATAAAATTTTTGTTGAGCTTGATTGTAAAAAGGAGTGATTTCATCACCGATGGTATTGATGCTTCGACCGGCATTTACTGGATAGGTAAAGTCTATATCCTTGCCCGCAATTTGACGAGTCATGTACCAAATATCGAGACCACCTTTGCCACCGCTGCGATCAGAAGAGAAATATAAAATTTCTGTATCTCCTTCGTGATAGACAAATGGATGGGTGACGGTGGTACCGTCCATTTTTACATAATCTCTCATGCCTTGTGGAACCGACCAACCATTATTTTCTCGCATGGTCACATACAGTTTGCACTTTGTTTCTTTTCCTTTCCAACCCTCATCGCTATTACA
>CAYQRA010000883.1:0-2940 GCA_964419315.1 uncultured Saprospiraceae bacterium
TCGATGATGGTTCTTATAGCCGAGGTATGGCCTACTCGGATTATGACAATGACGGGGATTTAGATTTTGTAGTCTGTAATATCAATGAGTTTGGAGCAAAAATTAAGTTCTATCGAAATGATTCGAATGCAGCTAATAATTTTATAGACTTTACCTTAAAAGGAACCAGTAATAGAGATGCTTATGGAGCGAAGGTCTGGCTTTACGCCGGAGGGCAGACTTTTGTTAGAGAAGTTTCGGGAGGTGGTGGAAGCCATTGTTCCCAAAGTTCTAGTATTGTGCATTTTGGATTAGGAGATATTACAGAGGTGGATGATGTGAAAGTGGAATGGCCAAGAGGTGGAATCCTCGGTTATAACAGTACTTTTGAGATTAATCGAAAACATGTACTATCAGAAACCATTCTCCTTTCGAATAAAGATTTGACTGGCGCCAACTTTGGTTTAAACATTCTTCCCAATCCTTTCGAACAATCTTTTGCCATCGAAATTACTGGAGACTGGAAAGATGAAAAAATTTGGGTAGAATTATTGGCGATGGATGGTCGAAGCTGGTCGCAAGAGTATTTGCAATTGCAAAATGGACAAGCGGAGGTGAGCTTTAAGAATGATTTACCGAAAGGTTTATACACCTTGCGAGTCAAAGGTTCAGAACACACGCTTGCCAAAAAAGTGATCAAGCAATAGTGTTTTCTACCATCTTGTAAGCGCATAAAAAAAGCCGCTGCAAATTTTTTGCAGCGGCTTTTTCTGTAAGAACCAGAAAGCTAGTCAACTTTGACAAACTGTTGCGTATACATTTGTCCGCGAACATAAAAGCTAATCAAGTAATGTCCTGCACTAAAAGATTGAATATCAATAGCAGTATTCTGAGAACTCTGTTCTACCATTTTCTTTCCCATCAAATCTCGCACTTGGACGATGACTTCCTCATTTCGATAATCATCATGGATAGCCATAAAAACATAATCACGAGCCAGGGTCGGCCATACCGTAAATACCGCTTTGGCATCGCGGTTGACTTCCTCGATTAAACTATAAGTGATCGTACCATTATAATCCATTTGCTTTAAGCGATAATAATTAATACCCAGTGGCATTCTTTCATCTACAAAAGAATATTCATTGATTACATTAGAGTTGCCTTGGCCTTCTACAAAGCCTACCGTTTCCCAGCTAAAGTTTACGCCAGACATCCGTTGTATTTCAAAACCTTTATTATCGATCTCTGTAGCAGTGACCCATTTTAGTAAAGCGCTTTGATCATCTTCCATGGATACTCGGAAGAACTCTAGTTCAACAGGAACGAGGCCGCATCCAGATGCCATACAAGCCGCTACATCAGCATATGGGGCACTACTCCCAGCATTCGCTCCCAATCCTAAAAGTGGGCACCAGTCATCACAAGTAAAGCCTGAGTTGCCCCCGAAACAACCTACGTCAGCACAACAACATTGTATCTGTGCCTGTGCGGAATTGGTGGAAAAGAAAAGAAGAGAAAAGCTAAAAAGAATAGATAGGGTAAATGTACTTTTTTTCATACGTACTGTTTTAAGGGTTAGGATCATAATGTACTAAATCTGTTGACAAGAACCACTCCAAAGTGTTAGAAATGGCAAGTATTATAATCTCATTAATAGGGTAAAAGTACAGAAAAATCTATGATACACGGGGTGGAATCTGGTACATTATAAAAAATAAGCATGTGTATTGTTTTGTTTTTTTTAATTGAAAGAAGTGGCAAAACTTTGGCGAAAGCCAAGATATAGCTTTAGGGTTTTATCTTTTTTTGCCATAAAAATTCCCCTATCTTTGCCGAATGAGTACAGCAATGGTCAAAATGGATATCCGGAAATTAAAACTCGATCAGCTAGAAGAGTTATTTCTAGGGATGGGCGAAAAGAAATTTCGAGCCAAGCAAGTCTATGAATGGCTCTGGAAAAAGAGTGCTCATCGTTTTGAGGAAATGACCAATCTTTCCAAGGCGACCAGACAATACTTACAAGAGAATTTTGTAATCAATGCGATTGTAGAAGACAAAGTACAGCGCAGTAATGATGGTACCATCAAGTCTCGCTTTCGACTCCACGATGGTCATCTGATTGAGTCGGTTTTGATTCCGGTGGTGCGAGATCAGCGTTTTACGGTTTGTGTTTCTTCGCAAGTCGGCTGTAGTCTCACCTGCAAATTTTGTGCGACGGGGCAAATGAAACGCATCCGAAATTTGGATGCCGCAGAGATCTATGACCAAGTGGTCTTGGTCAATCGCCAATGCCTAGAGACCTTCGGGCATCCGCTCACCAATATTGTATACATGGGCATGGGCGAACCGCTTTTGGCTTATAAAAATGTTTTGGAAAGTGTGCACTGGATTACTTCGGAAGAAGGGCTGAATATGTCGCCCAAACGCATCACCGTTAGTACCGCAGGTATCGCCAAGATGATTCGCAAATTGGCCGATGATCAAGTGAAGTTTAACCTAGCCCTTTCGCTACACGCGGCCGATGATGATAAGCGCAATGACATGATGCCGATCAACGAACAGAATAATCTGGAAATCTTGATGGATGCGCTCGATTATTTTTACCAAAAAACCCGCAATCGAATTAGCTACGAGTACATCACTTTTCAAGACGTCAATGAAGGCTTGGACGATGCAGCGAACTTGCTCAAACTTTGCCAGCGTTTTCCCGTGAAAGTCAACATCATCGAATACAATCCGGTAGAGGGCGTCTCTTACCAAAAAGCCTCGGCAGATCGCATTGATTTGTTTGCAGAATACCTGACCCGCCGCAAAGTAACGGTGACGGTAAGAAGAAGTCGGGGAAAAGATATTGATGCGGCTTGTGGACAATTGGCGAATAAAGGATGATAGTTGCTGTGGTGCTAAGAGCCTGTTTAAAATTTATTTTAGGTTGAAAATCAGTAATTTATGGTTCTG
>CAYQRA010000884.1:0-2939 GCA_964419315.1 uncultured Saprospiraceae bacterium
GTGGTATCATTGGCTAAGGTGATCGCTTCGGATTCATCCGCTACGACAAATAAAGTAGCAACGGGCCCAAATACTTCCTCCTCATAGAGTGGCATTTCTGGCAAAACCGAACCAATGATCATAGGAGTGAAAAAATTACCAAGAGCGCTTGTGGGACCACCATCTAGTATTACTTTTGCGCCAAGCGCCAGAGATTCTGTGATTTGTCGTTCTAAGTTTTTTAGTATATCTGGACGTGCCAAAGCACTTAATTCTGTTTGCGGATCAAAAGGATCACCCATTTTGAGAGCGGCCATTTTTTGCTTGACCTTTTCAGTAAATATTTCTGCGACTTCTTCGACCACAATCCAGCGTTTGGCGGAGATACAAGTTTGTCCCCCACATTTCATCCGGGAGTTTACGGCTGCGGTTGCTGCTTTTTCCAAATCGGCATCCGCCAATACAATAAAAGCATCTGCTCCGCCCAATTCCAAGACACATTTTTTTAAGGCTTTTCCAGCCATTTGTCCAACCGCCTCCCCTGCCCGATCACTTCCGGTCAAGGCTACGCCTTGTACAAAGGGATGTTTGATCAATGCAGCAACTTGCCATTCTTTGATAAATAAATTGGAAAAAACACCATTGCGGCCAATGGCCTTGGAGAATATCTTTTCTATCGCCAAAGCACATTGAGGAACATTGGGAGCAGGTTTTAGGAAAACCACATTTCCAGAAAGGATTGCGGGAATCGCAAAGCGGAAGCTTTGCCAAAAGGGGAAATTCCAGGGCATGACCCCTAAGATCGCACCGAGCGGCTGCTTGGTGATATAGCTTTTATCGTTGATGATTTCGTCGGCTAGATAAGTCGGAGCTGCTTCGCAGAAATGGTCGCAGAGTAATTTGCATTTGCGAATCTCTGCTCTGGATTCTCGGATTGGCTTGCCCATTTCTTGCGTAATCAAACGAGCGTAATCCTCTAGATTTTCTTCGAGATCGGTGGCTATTGAGTGTATCAAAATGATCCTTTCTTGAACGGTTTTAGGTTTCCAATATTCTTGAAAAGCCACTTGAGCCTGTTCTATTTGTTCTAGGATCAAGGTTTCGCTAAAGAAAGGGAACGTTGCCAAGGTTTCGTTATTGACCGGATTAACGGAACGAAACTTTGGACCGGAATGGATAGAATAATCAGTGGCGAAAAAATTCATATAACAAGCACTTTTAGACTCAACAATAAAAGAAGGAACATGGTTTTGAAGAAAACCAACCTTTCCATAGAAAAACAAGTTAAGCGGGATCTGAAAGATACCGCCTAACTACCTCTCGAAGGTTTTTTAAATAAGAAAGGGGGGGATCTTAAAGATACCCCCCTTTCTTTTTACCTTGGAAAATAAATTCTAACGTAATAAAACCGGCGGTAAAATCTACTTTTAAAGTTTAATGTGATTGTTATCTTTTGTTTTTTTGGAACAGGGTCCTTTCCTATTTCGATAATTGGAAATAGTAGTCTTTGAATCGGAGGATATTGACATATTTATTTTCGTATCGATCGATCTTAGTATAATCTTCTTCGGCAATCCCCGCTTTGGTGACCACGGGTTCGAACTGAAATCTGGTGACGAGACTTTTTCTATTTTCTCGATCCAATTTTTTCTGAAACATGGTTCCATACTTTTTGGCAGAGCGTCCCAATAAAAGCATCACATCATAGCCCGCATAAGCTTCTTCAGAAGGTACCATTCCATATCGATTATAGAAGTTTCGGCGAAAATCCCTTGCTGCTCCGGTAGTTGCATCGACATAAAAGGCGGAACTTACGTGCAAGTTCAATTCTTCGTAATAATCATAACTTACTCTTTTGTATTTCATCCATTGCGGCATGCCGTAGACAATGACCGGATTTTTTCCCTTGGCGACTTTTAGTTGGCGGAGAAAAGAATAAACAAAAGACTCATTGGACCAAGAAGGAACAATAAAAATAGTAGTATCTCCTTCGATGATATGCGAAGTGACATCCATTTCGCTAAAATCTGCAGAATTATCCGTTACGACAAATTCTCCAAAGCTGCGAGAACCTCTACCCCCAATGGTATAATTGGCATCTTGGAAATATTTTAGGCGATTCACTTCTGCCGCTTTATTTCGAGCTACTAAAACCACTTTTGAAGAAGAATGTCGAGCCAAAACATGTTTGGTAATTGCGTAGCAATGACTTTCGAGGCTAGGCATCACTTGTAGGTAATATGGATTATTTTTAGTGATCGCTGCGCTAGGGCTAAATGGAGAAACCAAGGTGATTCCATTTTGCTTCGCAAAATTGGCAGTCTTTTCTAAACTACTTTTTCTTACGGGCCCCATGATGATATCCGCTCCGGTCAATTCAGGTCGATTGAGTAAGGAACTTACTTCTCCATCGGAAGCTTTGGTATCGAAAGTTGAAATATTGAGATTGACGCCTTCTTTGGAAAGGACATCAAAAGCCATTTTGGCACCGTAATAAAAATTGAGGGCAAGTTCCGATTTTGGATCTGCTTTCCCAGTGATTTGGTCAAATCGATTGGCCAAAAAGGGAAGCATTATGGCTACATTATAAGCATCTCTAAATTCAGATTGTCCATTACCTTGTGGATTGGTATTGCCATTGCCATTTTGTCCATAGACACCGCCAGAAGTGGTGATCGGGGGATCTTTTACAGGATCCGTTACCGTCCATTTTACGGTATCTATTTTTTGAGTAACCTTGGTTACTTGCTCGTACTTCCCTGTTTTAGGATTGTATCTTAAAGTTCCTTGGATTTCTTCCAGTTCTTCACCAGTTTGGGTGTTCTTTGGTTCTTCCTTTTGGACTTTTTTAAACATGTCACAGGAAGAAAAAACCATACTTCCGATGAACAATAAGCACAAAAGCTTACTCCCATTCAATAGTTGCTGGTGGTTTGGTACTAATATCATAAACTACTCGA
>CAYQRA010000885.1:0-2932 GCA_964419315.1 uncultured Saprospiraceae bacterium
AATAGAAATCCCCTTTTTTAAATCTAAAAAAAAGACCATGAACAAATTAAAAGTAATTGTATTGACGCTACTAGTTGGCCTTTGTTTTTCTTGTAAAGAGGAGGAACTCAGTCAGGAACAAGAAGCGCAGAATTTGAATCAAATGTTTTCTGAAATCACCAAAATGGCGACGAGTATAACTTGCAAGGATCCTTCAGAATGGACGACTACCAGTTATGGAAGTAAGGCTTGTGGCGGCCCCTTGGGGTATATCGCTTATTCCCAAAATATTAATACTGTTCTTTTTCTCGAAAAGGTAGAAGAGCATAGAAATGCACAAGATGAATTCAATAAAAAATGGGGCGTAATTAGTGATTGTGCTTTAGCTGCACCTCCGAACGGAGTCTTATGTGAAGATGGAAAACCAGTACTCAATTAGTTGAAAAGCTAAAGTTTAGGCATAGCAATTTTGACATAAACCAGTCAGGTGAACCGTGATATTATCTATTTTACAATGAGGCAAAGAAATAGTAAGGTTTTGTTCTAAGGGAACACAACTAACGGAATCACACTCGGTACATTTAAAGTGAGCGTGATTGTGATCATGCGATTTGGTGGTACAGGTCGTTCCACATAAAGCATAATAAGTTTCCTCTTTATTGCTAAGTGCCTTGTGGATAATTCCCTTTTTTAAAAGCGTTTGTATCGTTCGATAAAGAGTGATCCGGTCGGTCTGACCTAATTCATATTGAATCTTAGAATAAGGAATCGCAGATTGATAATCATGAATCAATTGCAATACTTTGATTCGAGTAGCAGTGGCTTTTAAATTTCGATTACTTAAGAGGTTTTTTGGAAAGCTGATTTCGTTAGACATGTTCTCTCTTTTTTAAAATTTTAAACGAATACCTACAGTGGCATTGATGCCTAAATCGTCTGCAAAATAGCGTAAACGGTTGAGATAGTCTCGGTAAGTTACATTAAAAAGATTATCTACTTTAAAGATCAAACGTAATCTTGTGTTATTTAGTTGAAGATCAGTCGATATTTTTGCTCCCAATAGGTGATATCCATCTGGAGCAACTACAAAATCTTGCTCTTCTAAAAGGTTTTGTTGTTGGAAGACATATTGAGAATTCAACTCCACGGCAAAATTTTCCAAATACTTGTTGCCAAGAAATATCGGTTTTGAAAATTCGTAAGCAATACTGCCCTTAATTTGATTGGAAGGCATATAGACCAAAGGAAGCTTATTGGTCAAATCATTTCCCTGAATAAAACTATAACTAAGTTCGGTATGAAGAGAGGTATTGATTTGGTATTTCCCAGAAAAATCTAATCCAAAAATTTGCGCATCGCTTTGCGTGTATTCGAAAATGGGAAAAGTACCTCTGATCGTAGGTCGGAATTCGTCTTGTGGATTGAGGTAGATGTAATCATTGATGTGCTGATAGTAGAGCAAAGATTCAAAGGAGAAAGCCGGAGAAAGATTAGCTTGTAGTTCAAGCGTAGATTTGATGGCCTGCTCGGTTTGTAAATCAGGATCCCCTACTTCAATACTACTGACGCCTTGATGCAAACCATTGCTGTACAATTCATTGATACCAGGATTGCGCATGGACAATCCTAGATTATAAGCCAAATGAAAATTTTCATTAAAGGTATAGGACCAACCGCCAGAACCACTAAAATTGTGGAATTGATTATTGAATCGTAAAAGTTCTCGTGGGAAACCCCTGCTAATGGCCACGACATTCTGTAAGGTAAAGTCATATCGCAAACCCAATTCGAAAAAAGACTTATTGAGCTGTTGGCTAGCCATAAAATAAATCCCGTTTTGATAAGAAAAATAATCTGGAATCAAAGGCAAAATTTCCGTCTCTGGGTCATTGGTATTATCAATAACGTCAGCTTGGATGCCCAGCTTGATGCGCCCATTGCTTTTAGATTCTCTCTCGTATTTTATCCCTAAAGAATAGGTATATTGTAATAAGCTGAGTGCAGGAATATCGGAGCGTCCGCCACGCCTAACATCAAATTCCTGTCGTTTGTTGATTTGGCTGGCAAAAGTGAGATCTAACCAATGAGAATCTGCAAAAAAATATTTGGTGTGGAGTTTTAATAAATGATGATTGACCCTTTGTTTGGGAGCTTCCAGGCCATAACTAAACTGCTCTTCTGTTTGATAGGGAGTGCTCCGCTTAAAAACCTCTATCAGGTTATTTAAATTGCTGACATGCGATCCTCTCAGGACTCCCAGGTCAGTATTGAAGGTGCTAAAATACAAATCACTGTTCCATCTTTTGGAAAATGATTTTTCCAATTGTAGCGCCAGATTAGCTTCTTGATGGCCAGTATTATTCAAAAAATAAGTGGGCGTTTTTTTATCACCACTTTTTTTCAAGGTACCATTAATCCGCCAAGCTAATTTTTTATGGTACCGTTGCATCTGCAAATTCATTCCGTGGCCTCGGCCATTGCTTTCAAAGAAATAACCGACCTTGCTGTGTAAATGCGGCTCTTTTCCGATTTTACTCGGTTCCACCAAAATCACACTGCCCATACTGGCTCCCATGTATTCCAAAGCACTAGTGCCTTTGATCACGCGAATCTTATTCGCTACCAAAGGGTCTATCTCTGGACTGTGGTCATTGCCCCATTGTTGCCCGCTTTGAGAAACGCCATTATTCAGAATGATCAAACGATTGCCATATAGGCCATGTACGACCGGTTTGGAGATGCCGTTTCCATTTTTTATGGTACTTACTCCAACAAGAGAGCTTAAGAGGTTGGATAAGTTTTCATTGGAATTATCTGCGATTTCCTGCTGGTTTAAAGTCTCTATATTTTGACTTGTCTTAGGGTTTAATGCTCCGGTTACGACGACGCTATTCAGGTCATTGACGGAGTGTTCCAACAAAAGGGTAAGAGTCGTATCGCTATGGAGGTGAAG
>CAYQRA010000886.1:0-2929 GCA_964419315.1 uncultured Saprospiraceae bacterium
AGTTTGTAGCCGAGTACATCTTTACCGTTTTTGTTTTTTAATGCATCTGCCCACCGGATACCAGTTTTAAGCATATTTCGTTCTCCGACTTTTACTTCAGCGCTCAAGCCCTTATGAAAGAATGGATCCTTAGTCGTCATATTAATTACACCGTTAAAGGCATTTGGGCCATAATAAGCGGAACTTGCACCAACGATCAAATCTACTTTGAGTACATCCAATTCCGAAGCTCCCAGAAAGTTTCCAAGAGAAAAGTTCAAACCAGGTGCTTGATTATCTACTCCATCAATTAATTGAAGCGAACGAACAGGACTCGTACTATTAAAGCCACGAGTATTGATAACTTTAAAACCAAGACTTGCCGCTGTAAGATCCACGCCTTTCATCGTTCCCAATCCATCATAAAAATTATCGGCTGGTGTTTCCTTAATCGCCAATAAGTCCATGGATTCAACAGTCAAAGGTGCTGCCTTTTGTTTGTCAGAAACACGTTGACCTCTTACCTCTACCCCAATATCAATCGTTACGGCATCTGTAGACATTTCAATTTTCAAATCTTCTGCTGAATTTACCTCTCTTTCCATATCAGAATATCCGATGTAAGAAAAAACGAGGACGGCTGGTAAATCGCCTTTGATTTTTAATTCAAACTTACCATCATAATCTGTTACGGTACCATTCGTTGTTTCTTTTACGATGATACTTGCTCCGATCAAAGGTTCTCCATCATCTGCGTCTAACAGTTCTCCCTTTATAACCGTTTGAGCTACAAGAGATTGTGAAAAGAAAAGGAAAAGAAAACCAAAAAATAAGCGTGTAAAAATTTTTAATTTCATACAATTAAAGGTTGTTTAGATATAGAATTGGAGGTTTTACTTTGCCAAAGTAGTGAATTTTCGCTAGGTACAGGTAGAATAAATGCAAATTTTATCCTATGCGACATATTTATTTATCAAAATATGTTGAAGGGATGGTTTGGTAAATTTTTAATTCAGCAAACACGAAAAAAAGTAATAAATATTTGGATTTGAGGGGTGGCAATAAAGTTCGAAGACGATTTATTTTTAGGAATCAGGCTTAGCCCAAGCACAAATTAATTGCTTTTGTGATTCACTTAAGGCCAGATCTTTGTGCATCAATTGATAGCTTTTAATGGGCATTTTTCCAGCTTCTATTTCTTCACAGATTTCTTCTGAAAAATGTCTTCTTTCATTATCGGTATAGTTGCTCCAAAGTGAAAAATTTAGTTTTTTATGACTTCCTTTAATATGATTGGTTAGGTAATATTTTACAACTCCAATATTTGCATACCAAGGATAATTAGGTTGATTGGAATGACAATCATAACAGGAGGTTTTTAGCGCCGCAGCTACCGGTGCCGGCACACTAGCGTCTCCACTCAGGTCCATCTGAGGATCTAAGGGCGTATTGATATCATTGGCAGGGAATATTTGAGCTAGAACAATCAGTAAAAGAAACAATCCAGCGATGCCTTTTAATATCTTATTTTTCATGTTTGTAATTTTTTTTACACCAATTTACGAGATGCTTTCCAAGTGAATACGAATATAAGGAAAACTTAATATTATACAGTAGTTTGCTTACATAAAAAATGAGTCTATTTTATAATTCTCACAAGACTTAATTCTGTTTTTGCAAATCCAGCTTTTACCAGCCGATCTTGATAAACCTGTAAACTTTGCTTTGCTTCCCTAACGTCGGTATGCAATAAGTCAAAATAAATGGCATAACTAAATTGCTGTTTTTCAAAACACCCCAACCAAAGGATATTGCCATTTATACTATTTTTAGCCAAGCGTCCCAACTCTTTTTTAGCGGATCTAAAATCAGGTAAAAGCCTAAATTGGATTAAGAATAATTCCTGATCAAAATTAAAAAGTCGTTCACAATCATAAGTGCTATAAACATCTTCTTCTGATTGTAAATAAATACTTCCTCCTGCTTTCGCATTCAAATTGATTTTCCATTGATCTAAGTCGCTCCATTTTTCCTTCTCTAGATTTGGCGTTTGATTGGTTTCTGCATACAAATAAGGTTCGGTAATTCCTTCTTCCTGATTGACCGAATTGCTATCTGGAACATACTCTGTAGATTCTATATCACCTTGTTCTACTTTTTCTAAAACCTCTTTTTGAAATTCCTTTTTATCTACGTAGTTCATAGGTAAATCCTGAAGTTCCCGACGAAAAATGAGGCCGATTAAAGCCACAGAAACACCACAAATTAAGATTTGCTTATAAAATGATCTACGATATCGTTGCAGGGAATTACTATTTTGTGAACGTCCAAAAATCTTATCTAATCCATTCCTTCCACGATCAGAAAGTCTTCTCCCCCATGATTTTCCTTTCTTAATATTTTGGGCTACAAAATGAATCATCCGCCGCTTATTATCAAAAACATCTTTCCTTGCCGGGCTGATCAACATTTGTACAGATTCGTTTCTAGAGACCGATAATAAGCCGATCCCAAAATCGATACATTGTCTTTTGAGCTCTTCCAAAAAATCATCTTCTGGTCCTTGTACATCCTCTTCTTTGATAGATAATGGTTTTCGAAAAATGGTATTAGAAATGGCGATCCATTGCTCATCCGCATGGTATCTTTTAAACTGCTCAATCGCATAAATATAGCGGTACCGATGTCGACCTTTCACCAAAAAGCGATAAACCCAAAAACCTATTATTCCTCCAAGAAAAACAATGCTTAAAGTCATCGGCCAACCAACTTCTCTTACGGTAAATTGATTTTGAAAAAAACCATATACAAAAGTCATCGCAGCAGTAATAAAGCCTGCCGCTAAACTATCCCAAAATAAAATCCGAAACTCAGATTTGTATTTTACTTCCTCAAAAATCTGATCGGAGGTCGCTTCAAAAGTGGCCAAAAATTGTTCTACCTCATCCGT
>CAYQRA010000887.1:0-2927 GCA_964419315.1 uncultured Saprospiraceae bacterium
CTATTGCTAAGCGACGATTCCGACAGTCGGAAATAAGTTCTTTGAATAGACTAAATTATTGAAAATCAATGGGTATCTTGGTATGAGAATACGCCTTTTAATTGTACCATGTTGGGATTGAAACTCGATATTCGCTTAAAGCTTTCTGCATTAGAGGATACTTTTAATTGTACCATGTTGGGATTGAAACTGCTTCATCTTTCTTATCAGTGTACTCGATAATGTACTTTTAATTGTACCATGTTGGGATTGAAACTTTCTGCGGTCAACCGCAAAATCAACAGAGCTACTCTTTTAATTGTACCATGCTGGGATTGAAACTTTCGCATATTGTTATTGATCCAAATTTGTCGATTGCTTTTAATTGTACCATGTTGGGATTAAGTTGAATAAGTATAGGAAATCATAGTCCGTTTAGACGAATCATGTTTTGTACAGGCGCAAGGTTTGTTTGTTGGAGAGGGGTAGGAATTTATAGCCCGTTTAGACACATTAGTATCTGATTGGACAACGGCAATATTTGGTTGGAGTGGGTTAGGAAATCATAGTCCGTTTAGACCTCACACCAATGTCATAACTGGGAGGTTTAACAAGTTGAAGCAGAATAGAAATTGTAGGAGTTTGATCTCACTCATCAAATCGCCCCATCGCCTCATCCAATCCCTTTCCTACAATCTTAGCATAAATCAGCGTATCCCGAATATTCGCATGCCCCAGCAATTTACTCACCGTCTCAATTCCGATTCCTTTTTGCAGAGCCCGAGTAGCCCAAGTATGTCGACTAATGTGAAAGCTCACATTTTTCTTTATCCCAGCTAGCTTAGCGATTTTTTTCAAATTCTTATTGATATAAGCCGTACTAGATGAAATGCTAGAATCCACTTCCCGAGGATTAGCAAGATTTAAATCTGAAGAGAGTATTGGGAAAACGAAAATCTGCTCTTCCTTTCTCAATGCTTGGTAATGAGCAATAATTTCTAAAGCTTTCGTTGGCAACTTAATCGAAATCTGTCCTTTGGTTTTATGAATACTCACGTGAATATGTGTCCCATCAAAATGATCCCATTGTAGTAGTAGAGTGTCGGAGACGCGAATCCCACCGCTATAAGCTGAGAAGACAAACATATCTCGATGCATCTCCATCCTTGACCCTGAGGTAAGCGAAAGGTTTTCAATAGCCTGCAATTCAGGTTCTGTCAAAAAAGTCTTTTGGCCTTTTTCGCTTTTGATGGTATACCGATTGAATGGATTCTGATGCATCTCCACGAGGTCTTGTTTGATGGCTTCGTTGAAGAGTTTTCTAAAAAAGTTCATACTATTCTGGACGGTATTAATCTTATTGCCCAATTTTTCTATGAGGTATCGTTCGTATTGGATAAGAAAGCGGGGAGTGATGTCTTGGAAGGAAAGTCCTTTTCCTTTTCGATAGTGTTTTAGTTTTTTGACTACAGAATTATTTTTATCATAAGTACTGACTCTGCCGGATGATAAATAGTCTTTTAAGATTTCTTCCGCGAAAATGAAAAAATCTAAGAGTTTCTTTCCCATTACTTTATCTTTTAGTTGGCTGGTGCTTAAGGACTTGCTGTGTGTCTCAAATTCAAAGACTTGATCTTGGAGTTCTGTAAACTTGTGGGCTAAGTAAGAGTTAAGTCTTTGGCTATTGGTTTGATGCGTTTCAATTTATCATTCCAGAGCTTGGATTCCAGGATGATGCCTGTGGAGAGGTACCGAACTTTGCGGTGTTTGATGATGCGGAGGTGAATGGGAGCTTTCTTGTAAATCGATGATTTGCAAGGCTTTTTTAGTGATTGGGTAACACCTTATTGGTAAGCAATAACAAAAAGAAAAGAGTCTCCTATTTTTATATTTCTCTTTTGAATTTTAATGGCATATTGCTCAAATAACAGTATTTTCAATTTTCTGACTAAAATTAGAAGCATTAGAAATCAAAACTTTAAATGAGTCATTTGCACCATAGCCAATGTATCGCTACTACATTGGCGAAAACCAAAGAGAAAGTAATAAGATGAAGCGGTATTGGGCGAAATATGCGTTTGGTGGCTTGGCCCTACTAATTCCCCTATCTGTATCATTGGATTGGGGAGCACACCAAATCAACCTGCCTTCAGAGCTCTGGGTCGCTGTATTGGCGGTAGTACTCCCTTTTGGAATAGATTGGAAAAGGCTCTGGCAAAGTAATTTCCTGTATCAGCCGATCAGCTTGGCGAGTATGGTGTTTTTAGCTTGGATGGGATTCGGCTTACTTTTTTCGGCTTTTCCATTGGTTTCTCTCAAATACTATTTCATCACGTTGGCCCACTGGTGGGTTTTTTACCTGGGCGCTTGGTGGTGCCAACAGCAAACAGAAAAATGCTTTTCTTCTTGGTGGCGGTATTATATTTTTTCCTTTACCCTAGTCTTAATGTATGCTTGGTGCATACACGCTCAATACGATTTTGGAATCGCCGTTTCCGTAATGGTGGCTCGTCCTTTCTATGCCGACCATGCTTTGTATAGTACGGTTTTGTCGATGCTGATTTTCCCTTTATGGTATTGGAGTACCAAAGAAAATGGTCTTAAACGCTGGGGCTATTCGATATTGACTTTGCTATTCTTGCTAGGTATTTATCTTTCTTTTTGTCGGGCGGCTTGGCTTAGTTTGGTGTTGACTGCGGGTTTGGGCATCTTAGTAATGGTGTTTCGCATTCGCTTTCCGGTCTTGTTGGCTTTGGTCTTAGGACTTGGCGGAATAACCGCATTGGCCTTACCCCAGATGCAATCCTTATTAAAACAAAACACGGTTGAGTCGAAAAAAGGAGGGTGGTTGGAGCAAATTCAATCGATTGGTAATATTCGCAATGATGTGTCTAACTTAGAACGTCTCAACCGCTACCGCTGTGCTTGGCGCATGTTTTTAGATCGGC
>CAYQRA010000888.1:0-2926 GCA_964419315.1 uncultured Saprospiraceae bacterium
GTCTTGCAGGCCTATCCTAGTTACAGAATTGCAGTAGGTGGCCACACCGATAATGTGGGTAGTTCTGCAAGTAATGTGAAGCTTTCTTCTGGTCGTGCTAAGTACATACAGGACCTACTCATAAAAAGTGGTGTTGCTGCTAATCGGATCCGCGCTAAAGGTTATGGAGATAGAGCGCCTAAAGCTTCCAATGATACGGCAGAAGGTCGTGCCATTAACCGTAGAATTGAAATAACTATTCAGTAATCTTCGTTTTTAAACAACTTCAACTTCTTATGATCAATGAGGCGTTGGATGTTTTTTTCTAAAAACAAAACCTTATGAAAATCCACACCCTCCAAATCGCCATCAATAATTACCATCCCGAGTCCCGAGTCTCCGCACTTTCTGGATGTGAAAATGATATTCACCATTTTTCAACTTATCTGGAAAAGCGATTTCCAAAAGAGCAAATCCATGCCAAAGTCCTAGTAAACGAAGCCGCTACGTACCAAAATATCGTCGCCCATTTCGGAGCCGATCACCTGCTAAAAGCAGAAAAAGGAGATACGGTGTTTATTCAATACAGTGGACACGGAGCCAGAGAATTAGCCTCCCCTGAATTTAAAGTTTACGCTCCCGAAGGAAAACAAGAAACCTGGGTTTGTTATGATAGTCGTTTACCCGGAGGGTTTGATTTAGCAGATAAAGAGTTGGCTGTTTTGATTCAGCGGATTGCAGCCACTGGAGCGACCGTGGTCTTACTGGCTGATTGTTGTCATGCGGGGTCGGGGACCAAGTCCATAGATTTTCAATTAGGAAAAGCGCGACAATGGGATGATCGGAATATTGAGCGTCCCTTAGCCTCTTACCTGGATGGATATTTTGTCGATAATGTCCACCTACCAGAGAGCAAGCATTTGTTGTTGGCGGCTTGTACCAAAAGACAAAAAGCCTTCGAGCTAGTTTCTGAACAAGGTAGTTTTACGACCCATTTACTAAAAGTATTAGCCGCTGAAAACAGCGCCATCACCTATGCTCAGTTATTTGAGCGAGCCGCCATCCAGATGCGAGAATTATCCGATGAGCAAACCCCAGAACTAGAACCAAACGGTTTTTTTAATGTCCATACCGACTTTCTAGGAGCCTCCTCTACGGGGATCCAAACCACATATCCTTGTTATTTTGAAAACGGTCAATGGATGATTGGCGTGGGAGCGATTAAAGGACTTCCTACTTCGCCCGCAGAAAAAGCGAGATTTGCGATCTATAAAGACGGTCGTTTTTTAGGCCATGCCGAGTCTAGTTCTATTGCCCTCGACACTTCTGTGATTCAACCGTCCATCGCACTAGATCCATCAGCACGCGGCTATCAAGCTGAGTTATTGAGTCTTGGCACCACCCCTGTTTTTGTAGGATGCCAAGCGGATGAAGCAGGGGAGAAGGAATTGGAAAAGGCCTTGGAGGAATATGAGGCGCGTTTTTTTAAATTCATAAAAAATGATAAAAAAGCGACTTATCAATTGACCATCAAAGGAGGAGAATTTACGATTGTTCGTTCCTCGGATGGATTAATGATCCATACTTGTTCTGGAAAAATAGAAACCTGTCTGGAAGATATTTTTGAAAGACTAGAACATATTTGTTCTTGGGAAAAGACCTTGGCCCTAGAAAATAAAAATGCGCTAAATAGAAGAGATGTAGAAATAGTGTTGGTGGAGTTAGATGAAAACGGAAACGAGCTTCGAAAAACGGCAGATCAGGAAGTGATCATTGATATTTTAAAACTAGATGGGAAAGAACAAAAAGTACCTTTTCAAGTAGAAATTCATAACAAAGTATCGAAACCTTTTTTCTGTGCTCTGTTTTATTTATCGTCAAACTACGGCGCCCATCGAATGTATAATGAAGAAATACCTGGCAATTCTTTTGTTATTGCCATGGAGCATACGCCAAGCGGTACGCCCTATGCTTTTAATCTAAATGGAAAAAACGAAGCGACGGATATTTTTAAATTGATCGTAAGTCAAGAAAAAATAAACGATGCTTTATTGGTACAAAAATCAATTGACATTGGAAAGCGGATCACCCATTTTGAAACAAAAGGAATCGGCCACGAAGAAGAACCCGATTTTGTCAAAGAATCTTTTAATGACTGGTTTACCGTGACCATGAAATGTAAAGCCGTGGCACAGCAAGCAAAAGTAGGCCAGCAAGCTGTCAGCCTCTCCAATGGTGCGATTAAAATATTATCCAATGATTCTGGCTTTCAAGCCAATATCACTTTAGAAAGTGCCCAACAAGGCGGAAGAAGTATGGATGCCATGTCGGTTCTCACCAAACTTGCCACCGAATCAGGAGCCGAAGTGATGAGTCTAGGGAGTCCCACTACCCGCAGTACCGTAGCGCCCAATTTATTGATTTTGCAAGACATTCAAAACAAAGCAGAACTACAACAGCAACCCTTAGAAATTGAATTAGCCGTCAACCTAAAAGAAAATGAAAATATGCTACCCGTCACTTTCGATGGAGAACATATTTTACCCATTGGTAGGGTAGAAGACCGCTCCGGAAATAAAGTGTTAATCACCATTGACGATTTTCCGGACATCGAGCAAAAAAGGCGAAAGAGTTTGAGCAAAGCCTTAAAACTTTGTTTTCTAAAACTCGCTTTTAAAAGCAAAAATATCCAGCATTTATCTTGGATAGATTATAGCGAGCTAGTCATTGAACGTCGCACAGAAGGTCTGATTACCAAAGTAAAAGATGCGACCAATATCCTGATGGTCATTCACGGGATTATTGGCGATACCAAATGTATGGCCGAATGTATGCGCAAAGCCTATCAGGACGGAACCTATGATTTAATCCTAAGTTTCGATTATGAAAATCTCAATACTCCCATCGAAAAAACCGCCGCCGCCCTTAAACAAAAATTGCAAGAAGC
>CAYQRA010000889.1:0-2921 GCA_964419315.1 uncultured Saprospiraceae bacterium
AACACTTTATCGTGGTGGTCATGTATCTGTTAATGGTCCTGCCAATGATGATGCAGCTCTAACAGACGCTGGTGTAACGGTGATGGATGATGTTTCTACAAATGATACAGACAGTGAAGGGGATAGTCAAAGTATTACGGCCTTTTTGGTAGACACCGATGGTGATGGAGCCGGAGATGCCCCTGGTACTATTGGAAGCCCTACACAAGTTGGTGGAATAAACGACATGGGAGTGTTTGTTGCGAATGCCGGAACCTTGACTTTAAATGCATTAGGTACTTATACTTTTGTACCCGCTTCTGGCTTTGTAGGAAATGTAAATGTGCCTTATACTACCTGTGACGATAATGCCACGGCTCCAAGTATAGCTTGTGAGGATGCGACCTTAGTCATTACCATCTTAGATGTGAAACGAGATTATGGGGATGCACCATCTGCTTATCCAGTCGTATGGCACAGAGCATTGACGGATGAAGTAGCACCATTTGATGAATTGGATGGGGCAAGTGATGTATGGCTAGGAACGGGGACTGACTTTGAAACTTCTCAATCAACTAGTATCAATGCGACAGGGGACACGAATGATGATGCCATGAGTTTTGGAGCTGGAGTTGGACAATTTCCACTAGCCGTTTCTCCAAATACAACTTATGAGGTAAACGTGATTGTCAACTCCTCTGCACCAGATTTGGTTCACTATGGATTATGGATTGATTGGAATAGTGATGGCACCTATGATGATTTCTATTCTGGATCAGAAATGACTGCCAGTCCTGATACTGCAGTAGTATCCATTACTACACCAGCAACAATAGGAGGGGAGGTGAATATTCGATTGAGAGCAGATGACGATATTCTTGTGGTGACCGATTCTATCGGAGGGAAGACGAATGGAGAGGCGGAAGATTATCAATCCTCTTTAGTTTTGCCCGTCGATCTAAGTTCATTTACTGCTAGAGCAAATGATTGTGATGTAGATCTGACTTGGGTAACTGAATCAGAAGAGAACTTTAGTCACTTTGAAATACAATTTAGTAATAATGGAGTAGACTTTAGTAGGATCAATTATGTTTCTGCAAAAGGAGTTTCTGAGTATAAATATCAAGACCGGTCCGCTACTTCGAGAAACTACTATCGAATGAAAATGGTGGACTTAGATGGCAGTTTTGAATATTCAAGAATTGTACAAGTCGATACTGGATGTAAAGAGGATCACGAAGTGATTATTTATCCGAATCCAATTGGGAAAATGGATGGTATTTTAAATGTAAAATTCTATTCAGACCAACGAGAAGGACAGCTTTATGTTGTTGATATGTTAGGGAAGGTGGTCAGAAAAATGACCTTGAACTTAGAACCTGATTTTATCAATACCGTACAAATGTCCGTTTCGGATTTACCATCTGGAAATTACATGATACGAATTTCAGGAAACAAAACCTCTAAAAGATTTACGATACAAAAGTAATTTTTAATAGAGAACCATAAATTTTGTAGTCTGATGTATAAAGTTTAGACAGGTTCTAAAACCATAAAGCCACTTCCAAAATCAATTGGAAGTGGCTTTTGTTTTAGATACAATAAATCATTCTTCAATAAGTTAATCCATGACCATATTCGTATAATGGATTTTCACTATCATACGGCGTATCTTCCATTTGTTTTTCAACTGCTTTTACACTAGAAGGGATTTCTATTGCTAATTTACCGGTCGGTTTGAATTTTCCGAAAATCAATTCCGCTAAAATTCCATCTTCACAATCAAAATCTGCAATCAAGGCTTTGGTCGCAGTATTGATTTTAGGGATGATCGCAGGACGGTTGATGGTCATAATCGTGATCGTTGGTTTGGTGTTGATTAATTTCAACATCTCCTGTTTTTTATCTTCCGGGAAATCCAATCGACCTTGATGAAAAATCTTTTCTAATAATCGACCTTCGGTAATCGGCGTAAATGGGGCATTAAATTTTAATAAAATAACATCGGCCTCTTCTGGTTTGTCTACCACCGTCGCAAAACCTTCCAATGCCTTCGGATCGAAACCTTCCACAAAGATTTTTTTATCTTCTGCTAATGGTAAAATATTATCTTCGTTTTTTAATAAAGTCAATGCTTTGCGTTGTGCTTCTTTTCCTTTTTCTTTAAAAGCTTGATTGGTGAAGACACTCAGGCCTTCTTCACTTAGATAAGGATTGTCAAACAAACCGATTTTAAATTTATCATGTAAAATTCGACGAACAGATACATCTAATCTTTCTTCTTTCAAGCTCCCTTCTTCTACCAACTCAATCACAAAACCTACACATTTTTCGCCACCAAACATATCAACTCCTGCATCCAATACTTTTAAAACTCTTTCTTTGGGAGACAACTCTTCTACGCCCCAAGCGGAAGCTGCTTTTGCAAAATTGTCGGTAATCAAGCTCCAATCCGTACAAACCAAACCATCAAACCCTAAGCTGTCCCGCAATAAACCAGTGACAATACCTTTGTTAAAACCAAAACCCAATTCTTCATATTTTGTCCCAACTGGCATTCCGTAATAAGGCATTACTTGTGCAACATTGGCAGCAAATGCACCTTTGATAAATGGTATTAAATGATAGTCGAAATTTCCACCTCGATAAACCTGTTCTTTGCCCGTTGCAAAATGAGCATCCATACCATTTTTTTGAGGGCCACCGCCCGGGAAATGTTTGACTTGACAAGGAACACTTTGCTCGCCTAATTGCTCGCCTTGGAAACCTAAAATATGTTCCTTGACCATCTTCGCAGCAAGATCTGCATCTTCTCCATAAGTATTGAAGTTGCGAAACCAACGAGGCTCTGTTGCCAAATCTGCCATCGGATGTAATGCTAGCCGAATGCCCA
Source organism: uncultured Saprospiraceae bacterium (assembly GCA_964419315.1). GTDB lineage: Bacteria > Bacteroidota > Bacteroidia > Chitinophagales > Saprospiraceae > CALLVY01. The sequence continues at coordinate 2,873 of CAYQRA010000889.1, forward strand.
ATGCGAGGTATTCTTGACGACCACGCAATACACTTTTGGAAACTGCAAA
>CAYQRA010000890.1:0-2912 GCA_964419315.1 uncultured Saprospiraceae bacterium
GTCTTTTCTTCGGGAGGTACTATTTCTGCCATCTTCGCAGAGGTGCTCCAAATCCAAAATGAATTGACCATTGCAGAACTGAATTATTCCGTTAGAAATACTTCGATTACCCAACTCATGCTTTCTAAAGATAAGCTCAATGTCCTCAGTTTTAATGAAGTGGCACATCTTCCCAAGGAAATGATTTCTTTTGTTTAGCGTTTTAAAAAGCTAATTTCAAATGCAAGAAAAATACCTAGGTATAGAGAAGGAACAATTCAATGCGTTTATGGCATTGGAAATAGACGGTGCACTCTTGATGTATAACCTGCTAAAATACAAAGATCAAGTAGGAGAAACTGGAAAAACGGGATTCCAAGTCTATCGAGAATACCTTAGAGTCACTACTCCTTTTTTTGAAAAAGCCAATGCCAATATTGTCTTTAAAGGCAAACCGGTATTCACGCTCATTGGACCTTCAGAAAAAGAATATTGGGATGAAATTTTAATCGTAAAATACGAGACCAAGGAAGATTTTTTGGGAATGATCACGGCGGAAGGCTATCCTTCTGCTATTCGAGAACAAGCATTGCTGGATTCTCGATTAATATTTTGTAAATCATGAATTTTTAAGTTTGAAAAATTCAACATCATAAATAAAAATGCAAGTAGAAAATAAAGTTGTCATCGTCACTGGAGCTGGATCTGGAATTGGATCCGCTACCGCTAAGCTATTTGGCCAGCATGGCGCCAAAGTGATTTGTTCAGATATCAATATGGAATCAGCCACCAAAGTGGCCGAAGAAATTTTAGAAGCAGGTGGCTTCGCAGTTGCGAATGAAACCAATGTGGCAAAATTTGATCAGGTCGAAAAAATGATTCGTACGGTCGTTGAGGAGTTTGGACAATTAGATGTCATCGTCAATAATGCGGGAGTCGGTCCAAAGTTGATGAAGAAAACCCACGAACACACTTTGACGGATTGGGATCTCGTAATCAAAGTAAACCAAACCGGTGTTTTTTATTGTATGAAATGGGCACTAGAGCAAATGATGAAACAAGGACATGGGAGTATTGTGAACATCGCTTCCCTCGCTGGACTAAAAGCTTCTGGTAAAAATTTATCTTATTCGGCCAGTAAGTTTGCGGTAGTCGGAATGACCAAATCTGCCGCTTTGGAATACGCTGGTAATAACATCCGAGTAAATGCGGTTTGCCCGGGATATACAGAATCCGCTTTGCTTGATCAGCTACTTTCTGCAAAACCTGATATGGGAGATTACCTCAAGAAAATGACGCCTATGAAACGCTTTGGACAACCAGAAGAAATCGCTGAAGCGGTGGTTTGGTTAGCTTCGGACAACACCCGTTTTATCACCGGACAAACCATCACTTTAGATGGTGGTCTTTCGCTCTAAAATAACACGATGAAATATTTAAAATTATTTAAAAAACAAGACTATGTCATCGTGCAATTGATGAGGGGGAAAGCCAATGTGCTCAATGGTCCAATGGTCAAGGAAATAGTGGAGACTTTTCAAACCTTACAAGAAGACGATAGTGTGCGCGGAGTGATTTTGGCTGGTCAGGCCAATTTCTTTTCGGCAGGTTTAGATCTGATCGAATTATACGATTATGATCAAGAACAAATGAGGACCTTTTTTATAGATTTTGGAACCATGCATATTTTGATGGCAAGATTTCCAAAACCCTTTATCTGTGCCATTACGGGCTATGCTCCTGCGGGAGGTTGTGTCATGGCGGTGGCAAGTGATTACCGCATCATGGCGGATAATCCCAAGTACACCATTGGACTCAATGAAGTAGCCGTAAATATCCAAATTACCAATAACCTAATCGAAGCCTATTCTTTTTGGTTGGGGAAAGGGAAAGCGGCGGAATTTGATTTGGAAGGAAAATTACTAAATCCTCAAGAAGCTTTTGCGGCAGGTTTGGTTTCTGAATTGGCCCCCTTAGAAGATGTGCTAGGAAGAGCCGAAGAAAAGATGCAACATTATCTTCAAGCGGATCCAAATATTTTCCGTTTGACCAAATATAAATTGCGTCAGTCTTGGCTGGAGAAAATCAATGATAGTGCAACAGAGGAATTAGAAATGTCTGAATCTATTTGGTGGAAACCAGCAATCAGAACCCGCATGAAAATGTTTGTCGATCTATTACTGATGAAAAAAAATGCTAAAAAGAGTTGAAAGAATAAAGTCCAATTAGTTCGATGTTTTCAACAATACCAAAAAAAACTTAATTATGAATAAGCAGCAAATCTTAGTAAAACGTCCTGTAGGAATGCCAGATGAGAGTACTTGGGACTTGGTAGAAAATCCAATCCCTGAACCTGGTGATGGAGAGGTATTAATCCAGAATCATTTTATTTCTTTAGATCCTGCCATGCGTGGATGGATGAATAATGCAAAATCTTATATCCCTCCAGTAGCTATTGGAGAGGTCATGCGAGCAGGAACAATCGGTATGGTCGTTAAAGCCAATAATCATCCAAAATATAAAGTGGGAGATTGTCTAACTGGCTGGGGCGGTGTTCAACAATATTCACTTACAGATGGCCAAAATTATTATAAAGTAGATCCCAATTTGGCACCTATGCCAACCTATATCGGTACACTGGGAATGCCAGGAATGACGGCCTATTTTGGAATCACAGAAGTTGGAAAAATCAAAGAAGGCGATACGGTTTTGGTTTCAGGAGCGGCGGGTGCTGTGGGAAGTGTAGTAGGTCAGATCGCTAAGATAAAAGGTTGTCGAGTAATTGGAATTGCGGGAGGACCGGAGAAGAAAAAATACCTATTGGAGGAACTTGGTTTTGATGGAGCCATTGACTACAAAAATGAAAGTGTAAGAGCAGGTATAAAAAGAGAATGTCCAAAAGGATTGGACGTTTATTTTGATAATGTCGGTGG
>CAYQRA010000891.1:0-2907 GCA_964419315.1 uncultured Saprospiraceae bacterium
TTCAGCTTAATAGATTGCAGTTGCTCCAGATTTCCTTTGCGAAAATCAAGATACGTAATTTTTAGGCCAATTTGGTGGAAAAGCGCTTTGTAGTCGTTGATGCGCCATCGGTTTTGGGGTTGGATATCATTGTCAATCCATTGCCATTCTTTGTCTGAAAAACGCAGGTAATTATAAATATTGATGGAAGAATCAAAATGCGCAAAGTGATCGGACATGTCTACAAAATGAGACTGTATGCCGCCAGGGCGAGATACTCTTTTAAACTCGACCAATAATGCTTCCAATACATCTGGAAAAACATGCTCAAACGTATTATTGGAATGGATCAGGTCGATTTGATTATTGTCTAAAGTCAAATGGCGAGCATCTTGAATGAGGTATTTTAGGTGCAACCTTCTGGTCAAATCTTCAAGGCTAAGGTGATTTTGATTGTCGAGTAGGTCTTTAAGTACCTCCATTCTACCTTCTCGAGCATCCAGAAAGTTTTTTAGTTTCCCTGTTTGATGATAATCCCAAAATTTCTGGAGCGTCGTCAAAACATGCTCTTTATTGCTTAAAGAACTGATGTCAACAGTGAAGATGGAAGAAGCACCGGATAAGAAAAAGCAAATAGGGACCACAGGATACCAACCCGTGCCCAGCTCTAGCGTACTCTTTAGCTCTCGGGTATTGGCAAAGCGTCGATAGTATTTCAGATGGTTACTCGCGTGTGAAAGCCGATCATCGAAGTATTCATCGGTCAGATAGACTCCTTTGGTAACATGTTTTTGGAAAAAATAATTGATCCGATGCCGATAGGGCAGAAAGGAAATCGTTTTTTGCACAATAGCTTTTAACACCCACTTAGAAACCATAAATCATTTTTAAGCCACTTTTAGAAGCTGGTTTGCACGCCAGATTTCTCCCCAAATAGGCTTTAGTTCAACAGAATGCCCAAAGATAATACTTTTTGCGGGAGAAGTCTTTTACTAAAAGACCAGAATTATGCCCTTTAGCTCTCGAATAAGAGGTATCTTTGCGGTGATTTTGGCTGGAAATAAATAAGCTTATTCTTATACCTAAGTGCTAGGACAAATAAATCACTTATTAATTTCTACGTCTTGTGGCTTAATGGCAACCTATTTTATCCTAACACTTGTAAATTTTTGATCTTGAAGACAAAGACATTAAAAGCAGATAAGGTCAATGTGATAACCCTAGGATGTTCCAAAAACATCGTGGATTCAGAGAATATCATTACTCAATTGCGAGGAAATGACTATGAAGTGACGCATGAAGCAGAGCAAGCTGATGCAAATATTGTGATCATAAATACCTGTGGATTTATTGACTTGGCTAAAGAAGAATCGGTCAATACGATTTTGGAATATGCGGAAGTGAAAAAGGAGGGAGGAATCGAAAAACTGTATGTGACAGGTTGTTTGTCTCAACGCTATAAAGATGACTTGGAGGAAGAAATCCCGGAAGTGGATGCTTATTTTGGGACTTTGGAACTACCGGCTTTGCTCGAAAAGTTTGACGCGGATTACCAGCATGAATTATTGGGGCAAAGAAAAATCACCACTCCTCAGCATTTTGCCTACCTCAAAATTTCGGAAGGCTGTAATCGAACTTGCTCTTTTTGTGCGATTCCATTGATGCGCGGTGGTCATGTTTCGCGACCGATTGAAGAATTGGTTAAAGAGGCGGAGAATCTAGCGAAGCGTGGGGTCAAGGAGTTGATGCTGATTGCCCAAGAACTGACCTATTATGGTTTGGATTTGTATAAAAAAAGAGAATTACCGAAGCTTTTGCATGCTTTAGCGGATGTAGAAGGGATCGAATGGATTCGTTTGCATTATGCTTATCCAAGTAAGTTTCCCAAGGATATTTTTGAGGCGATGGCCGAACGAAAAGAAGTTTGCAATTATCTAGATATTCCTTTGCAGCATGCTAGTGATACTGTGCTGGAACGAATGCGTCGTCAGATCACCAAAAAGGAAACCAGAGATTTGATTAATTATGCGAGAGAGCGAGTGCCAGGGATTGCGATACGAACTACTTTGTTGGTTGGCTTTCCTGGAGAAACGGAAGAAGAATTTCAAGAGCTTTGTGATTTTGTAGAGGAAATGCGCTTTGAAAGAGTTGGCGTTTTTCAATACTCTCATGAAGAAGATACCCGTGCGCATGAATTGCCAGACGATGTTCCAGCGGAAGTGAAAGCGGAACGTGCCAATCGCATCATGGAAATCCAACAAGATATTTCTTTTGAAAAAAATCAAGAGAAGATCGGGCAGGTATTGCAAGTTCTTTTTGATCGAAAAGAAGGGGGCTATTTTGTAGGGCGGACCGAAGCAGATTCGGCTGAGGTGGACAATGAGGTATTGGTAGATGCCAAAGAAAATTACATTCGCTTAGGAGATTTTGCACAGGTGGAAATCACGGGAGCGGAAGAGTTTGATCTTTATGGAAAAGTAGTGATTTAGGAATTTCTAGTTGTTATTCTGTGATCTCGAAACTCTTTGTTTGGTCAATGTAAGACTGCCTTTTTAACGGATCAACTTCACTTGCAATGCATGTTTTTCCTATTTTACATTCGATAAGTTTAGCCACTTTCACTTAGACTAAACAATTTCCCAATTCGAAGCATTTCCTTTCTATGACAGAACCAAATACCTCTATTTATTATAAAGCCTATAATCCTTTTATGCAAGCATTAGTTGTTTTTGCATTGGGGATAACGGTCACTCTTGGAGCGAAGCTCATCAATGGGGTGGGGATTCTAGAAATTAGCAATCGCTTCCCTTGGATGAGTGCCGCTGCTTTTCTCTTGTTTTTTGCCCTAATTAATAGCCTATCTAGTCTTTCCGCAGAGGACCTCAACAAATATTGGGGACGCTCCATGATGGCTTTTGGCATCCTAGC
>CAYQRA010000892.1:0-2899 GCA_964419315.1 uncultured Saprospiraceae bacterium
TACATCATTGACATTGAGGGTAAAATTTAAAATAGGAGAATCAAGAACTGCAGCGGAAACTTCAGCGGTACAGCCAAAGGCATCCGTGACGGTAACCGAATAAACCCCTGCTGCCAGATTGACGGCACTTTGGGAGCTTTGATTCCCTGCACCGGGACCCCAATTAAACGTATAAGGTGGAATACCACCAAAAGTTTCAACAAAGATTGCCCCATTATTATTACCACAGGTTGCATCTTGCGTTTGCACTACATTAATGCCAATCGGATTGGGCTCTACCACCGTAAAATCAGCATCATTACTACAGGTATCTGAGTCGGTTACTACCGTGTAGTAATCTCCAGCCTCAACAAAAAAAGTAATCGGTGTGGTGAACTGACCACTGGGAACAGACCCAAATCCGGTAAAGGAATAGGGAGGTATTCCATTGGTAGCAGAGAGGGTAACCGTACCGAGCTCTCCAGCGCAGACTGGATCACTTACGGTAACTTGCAAATCAAGGCAACCATTGGGTTGTGCCATTACCGAAGTTTGATAAAGGCAGAGTAAAAGAATTGGGAGTAATAATTTTTTGAACATAATGTCGGTTTTAGCTTACAAAATGAGATAATTGCCTTAAGCAATATACTTAAGGAAACTTGTAACTAAAACTATAGAGAAGAAGAAAATAAACTGGAATTAGATAAAAATGACTTGCAATTATTTTTGCTAATTCCTACTGATTGAAATGACTTGCAAATCAAAAGTGCAGGTTTTTATTGAGATTTTCAAATATATTTCGAAAATATTTCAAATAAAGAATTTGTCTTTCTGACTTGATACCAGAGAGTAGATGAGTTTAGGGGCTACCTTTCGCATCTATTGATACCCCACAATTCTAAAAAGATAAAACGATGATTTGCCGATTTTAACTTACATTTTTTAGTGAACTACAAACTGTTCTGTTACGACTTGCATGTCGTATACGGATCAGCGTTGAGGTCTCCCGACCTCGATTCTTAAATAGGCCATAGATTTTACTAAACAAAGAGTGGTGAAGGTCTCCCGACCTTCACTTAGGTCCGCATATTACCTTTAGGTAATAGCGAACATATAGTATTTACATTTTACTAATTTCCATTAAAAACCCCCTTATGCCGTCTTTGATTTTGGTTCTAAGAAAGCTTCGAATTTCGCCAGATCAAAACAGCAAACACAATGCTCTGCCGAGAGCCCTCCCTTACGAGCTGCTAAAACTCCAAAATGGATATCATGGATGCCGCCGGTACTATGCGCATCTGGATTGACGGATAAAAGAACGCCTTGTTCTAAAGCATATTCGATCCAAGTATGGTCGAGATCTAATCGCAGTGGATTGGCATTGATTTCAATGGCCACCTTGTATTTTGCGCAAGCATCAATAATCGCTTTGTGATCGATGGGATATCCTTCCCTTGCTAGTAAGAGTCGACCCGTTGGATGACCGAGCATATTGGTATAGGGATTGGCAATGGCTGCGAGTAAACGAGCCGTAGCTTTCTCTTTATCCATTCTAAGATTGGAATGTACCGAGGCGATGATAAAGTCAAATTGTTCCAAAATATCCAATGGATAATCCAAGGAACCATCGTTGAGAATATCGGATTCGATGCCCTTAAATATTTTAAAAGGGGCGAGTTCTTCGTTAAGTTGATCTATTTCTTCCCATTGCTTTTTAAGCCGATCTTCTTTGAGGCCATTGGCATAAAAAGCGGCTTGGGAGTGATCCGTAATTCCTAGGTATTCGTATCCTTGGGCTTTGGTATATTCTGCCATTTCTCGCAAAGTATTGATGCCATCTGAGTAGGTACTGTGGGCATGCAGAACACCTTTGACTTCTGACTCTTCGATCAATTGGGGAAGTTTGTTTTCCAAGGCTAGGTTGATCGCCGTTTTCCCTTCTCGCATCTCTGGCGCAATAAATGGCATTCCAGCTTTTTCAAAAACGGCACTTTCCGCTTCTAAACCTTTAAAATCTTTGGTCTTGGCTTTTCCCAAGAAGTGATCCATAAAAGATTGACTCGCGGAGTAGCGAAATAGTTTTGACCCAAATTCCTCAGGTTCACAAGTATAAATAGCTACAGGAATATTATCTGCTGTTCTGGCGTAATAATAGTCTGTTTCTTTTTTTTGTAAAACCAATTCTACTTCATCAAAAACTTTAGCTACCTCCCCTCCTACTAAAAACTCTACCCCCTTTAAAACGGGACATCGCCGTCGAAATTCTCCGCAAACACTAATCGGTGTTCCCTCTGGAAGGGCTTGTTGTAAATAATGAAAAACATCCTCGGCAGGTTCTTCCAAAGTCGCGTATAAAAATTGATCTTTGCTTTTGAGAAAATATTCTAATTTTTGTCGCAGGTCTTCCTGTGTTTTTTCTCCAAAACCTTTTAACTCTACCAAACGATTTTCATTGCAAGCATACAAGAGCTCTCCAATCGTCTCTACTTCTAAACCTTTCCAAAGCGATAAAATCTTTTTCGGTCCAAAGCCTTTGATGTTCAGCATCTCTTGGACGCCCTGCGGCGTTTTGGCTTTGTATTTTTCGATGGCTTCTAGGCTTCCGGTTTTTTGTAATTCCCGAATTTTGCCAGCAATGGCCTTTCCAACTCCTTTGATATCAGATATTTCTGCATCGCTCATTTCAAAAAGAGGCGGCCCAACTTTTCTAAGATTTAAATAGGCATTGGAGTAGCCTCGAATGCGGAATGGGTTTTCTCCATGTAATTCCATGAGGCGCGCAAGTGCGTTGAATTGATTGGCAATCTGCTTATTGGTCATATTTAAAAAATGAGTCGTTTGGAATAATCAGTAAGTAGTTCACGAAAATTAGTTCGGCAAAGCCTTATGAATCTCCTATGTCGATTTGGGTATCTATTAG
>CAYQRA010000893.1:0-2898 GCA_964419315.1 uncultured Saprospiraceae bacterium
GTGTCCTTTCTCAAATGCAGAGCTATTTTGGTCCTAAGCATTATACGATGTGGCATTTGTTTAGGGATGAAAAACGACGGATTCTATTGAACCTTACGCAAAAGAACCTACAACAAGCGGAACGTGATTTTCGGAGCATTTATGAGAGCAATGATCAACTGATGTCGGGTATGCTGGAAAGCAATATTCCCGTACCGGAAATTTATACGGCGGCGGTTCGCCATGTATTGAATTCGGAATTGCATCACTTTTTTGAACAGGAAAACTTGGACATCGCGCAACTTCGCCACCTCTCCAACGAACTAAAAAAATGGAACATTGACCTCAGTGATACTGCTTCTTTTCAGTTGGCTGCCAGTGAGCGTATCTTTCAGGAAATCCAGTTATTGGCGGAAGCCGAGGTTCCCTTATCGCATTTGCAATTACTCAACGATATCCTAGATATTTTAAAAGAGATGAACGAGGCTCCGAATATCTGGAAAAGCCAGAACCTCTTTTTTTCCATCATCAAAGGACAACAGAATGGCGAATGGGTCTTTAGCAATGAAGAATGGAAATCGGCCTTTTTAAAATTAGGAGAACATTTGCGGATGCATGCTTAAGGTGCTTGGTCTGTTTAAAATTATTTGCACTTTTAGACTCGCCAAAGTGAGTGTACAGTTTTTATCCTCCCCTAAAATCACTTTGGATTGAATCTGTTCTGATGATCGAAGTCATCAGAACAGATTCCTAGAATACAAAACAGGATTGCTTATTTCCGAATACTCAAGATCAAACAAATCGTCTGCAAGATTAAGCCAGCGCTTCCTCCATAGATTTGCATATTTCCAAAGAATTTAACTCCAGAATAAATCACAAAGAGCAACATCAAAATCATTATCAGGGAACCTCCGATCGGCGGAAAATCTTTTTTGCCAACCCCACTGAGAATAAACAAATGCAGTAAACCAACGATAATCAATAAGATCCCCATCATAAAACTCATCCCTTGCCACAACTCCCAGATATTGGATTCCTGACCAGCAACCATCAATGGAATATTGATTTGTTCTTTTATCGGATCGCTTACCAATTCGTCGAAGTGAACATAGGTATGCATTAAGCCAATAAAAATGGAGGTGATGCTATTGAAGAGGTATAGGGCTTTGGCGGTTTTGATTTTCATGTTGTTTTTTTTTGATGATAGGATGTCCGTAATGTTGGCAATAATTACCATTCAGGTTCTTGTTCAAAGTACTTCATTCCCCTTTTTGATATTTATCTAATAGATTCATGGTCTCTTTATCATATTGATAAGACATATCTCGATAATTACTATGCCTTAATCTAGCTCCTGCCTCTAACAATACTTCTAATGAAGCGTGAGCATTATATTTGGCTGCTTGGGTAAGCGCATTTTGATAATTGTAGCTTATATTATAATCCCATCCTTCTTTTATTCTCCTCTTTAAAAATGCGGCATCATTTTCTTGGGCAGCAAAAATCTCGGGTTGTACAGGTGAGCCTTGAGAATATCGGGCAAATTTCTCAAATGAATAGTCGCAAGCTTCTGCCCTACCGTTTTCAATTAAAACTACTCTGCCATATTTATCACTTTGGGAGTTAATAATAACTCCGAGTATTTTTCCATTGCCTAATTCACCAATCCACAGATAATTAGGATTTTCTTTAATCGCTGTTTTTGACACCTTCTCTAATTCTTCAATAGTGTAAAATTTCTTTACTTGGACGGTGTACAAGTCATTAATTGGAAAGTACATATGGTATCCATTGTATTGTCTTCCGTTAAGCAATCTTAAATATTGGAAAAAGCTATTGGGTAACTGAATTTTAAACTGGTCTTCAAATTTTTTGACTCTTTGTTTTGGTAAAATATTGGTTTGTTCCTTTGACCAGTGTATACCCGTCCAAATGTCAAAATCAATAGCATTTTCGTGCATTCTAGTAGGTAGGTTTAGAGGTCTCAATTTTTCTTGCCATCCTTCAAAAATCATTTGATTGGTAAATTCAGTAATATGTTTCAGGGCAGACGCTGAATTTTCATGTTTGACAATTTGATGAAGTTTTTCTGTTTTACTATTGGACAGATCACCTTTTCTAATTCCTGTAGAAAACTCATACGTCACCATCTCCATAAAGGTATTCTCTTTTTCAAAGTACCTCCAATAATTATTGTAAGGGTTAAAAGGATAAGCACTTTGAGAAGCCCTAAGATATAATTCAATTAGACTTAATTTCCGTGGGAAAAAGTTTTTAAGTTTGGGAGGTTTTTCGCCATAATCACTTTCCAAAAATGAAGAAAAATCACCATCCAAATAATCATTTAAGGAAAAGGTGGCAATGCTATTGTTTTGAATAGTCTTGACTTTGATCCCACATTTATATCCTTCTATCTCTTGCCACAGATATCCGATCCAAGCATAGAATAGTGCCGTTTCATTAAACTTGTATTCATAATACCCAAGTAGCGAAATCGGATATCTTTCCAAATCAATCTTGACAGCATTTCTTGCCTTCGAAGCTTGAAGCCTTACTGAATCTGATGGTGTTTCATAATTATCATATCTTCCTATCACTATTGGTTTTTCACCACTTAATACATCTACACCTCCATCATAATTTAGTGCAAGTGCAGAACCATAATCATCAACCCCTCTCCAGAACTCAATATCTGGCCATACCTTAAATTTTTCATCCGGCTTGATTGTTTCGTAATTTATTTCCTTGATTACCTCTTGTAATCTCCGTTTGGTATATTTAGTTTGCGCCAGAAGGTATTTTACAAACGACCTTATCTCCCTTTCTTTTCGTCGATGTAATGCTCCTTTATTTATGTGATAACGAATTATTTGTCCAAATTCCTTTTCTAAGGATTCTATCAATTTAGTTTCTATCACG
>CAYQRA010000894.1:0-2895 GCA_964419315.1 uncultured Saprospiraceae bacterium
ACGTCTTTACGAAGCTTGATAGTTTTGGCTATCAGTCTTCTATAGGAGCGTGGATAAAAAGAATTGTGATCAACAACTGCATTAATTTTTTAAAGAAAAAACGCCTCTACTTTGCTGAACTAAACGAACGTTTGTCAGCAGAAGAAGCGGCCGAACCTGCCCCGGTAAGAGAAGTGGCATTAGAGGTAGAAAAAATCAATAAGGCGGTACTCCAATTGCCAGATGGCTACCGAGTGGTTTTTACGCTTTATTTGATGGAAGGATACGACCATAAGGAAATAGCAGAAATATTGAGTATCTCAGAAGCGACTTCCAAATCGCAATACAGTAGAGCAAAAGCAAAATTGCGAAAACTGTTGCAAGGAGAAGCGATGAGAGGATAACCAATTAATTAAGAGGACTCATTTTTAGTCCTAATTAAAATACCTAAGATGAAAGATAACTTGGAAGACTTCATTCGAAGTAATCGAGCAGACTTTGATATGGAAAGTCCTGATCTAAAGGTCTGGGCAAACATTGATAAAAACCTCGGTAAGCCTCAAGTCCCTCGAAGAATTTCTCTTTGGCGCAGTTTCGCTGCGGCTGCTTCCGTCCTCCTTTTACTAGGAGTGGGAACGCTGATTGGTATGCAAATCAATCAAGGCGAAGCTATTCACCAAAGCTTAGCGGATGTCTCGCTAGAGCATCAAGAACTACAGCAGTATTATGAAGTACAACTGAAAGAGAAAACGGCCTTACTTGCGAGTTTTCATTCTGATCCAACGGTTTATGAAGATTTACAACAATTAGAATCCTTCTTAGAAGAATTGAAAGGAGAACTAAGTGCTGCTCCCAAAGGGAGTGAAGAGCAGATCGTCAATGCGATGATCGAAAATTATCAAGATCGTTTAGCCATACTCGAACGGGTCTTGTCTAGAATTAAATCTGATTCTAAGGGATCACAAAAATTAAAAAAAGATGAAAGAATTGAATTATAAATTGATGTGCTTGTGCTTGTTGGGAATATTCCTTGCCTCCCCTTTATTCGCTCTGGATAATGGCGAAAACGATTATCGGATAAAAAAAGAATTTAGCAAAACCATCAAGAAAAAATTTGACATTACTACCAATGGTACGGTAGAAATCATAAACCGACATGGCCAAGTAGATATTAAAGCCTGGAATGAAAATGAAGTAAAGGTAGAGGTGACCATTCTTGTGGATGCACGAAGTGAAGAAAAGGCGGATGAAGTTTTTGATCGCATTGATATTGATTTTTACACTTCGGACGATCTTGTAAAAGGAGAAACGACGGTCGGATCAGAGCAGAAAAGTTGGATGTCTTCCTGGTGGGGAGGCAACTCTGGTAATTCTTCAAATTTTACCATCAATTATGAAGTGTATATGCCCACTAGTTGCAATTTGAACCTGAATAATAAGTATGGTCATTCCACGGTTGAAAAAATCGTAGGGAAAGCAAATATCACTGCAAAATATGGAGATGTTCGCTTGGATGGGGTAGATAATCATCTCCTGTTGGATATTGGCTATGGCAATGCTACCGTCGAAAGTGCCAAGGATGCAGACGTTATCATCAAGTATGGAAAATTACGAATGGAAGATGTGCGTGACCTCAACTTAGAAAGTAAATATTCGAAAATATACATTGCCAGAGCAGGCGACCTCGAAAGTATTTCTAAATATGATACCTATCGTCTTGGAGAAATTCGTGGACTAAATAACCAAGGCAAGTATGATGATTTTCAAATTGAATACGCCGATAATATTACCGCTACTTCGCGCTACAGTGATTTTTATATCGAGGCTTTGGAGCACCGTGGAAAATTCAATTTGGAATACGGCGACCTGGATATTAATGCCTTGTCTCGCAATTTCTCCAAATTGGAAGTAGATTCAAAATATACTGGAATTGATATCAAAATTGAAGATGGAGCGGAATACGAATTTGATGTAGCGACTACGCATGCAGAAATTGATTATCCTTCTGGAGCAGATGTTTATCACCATATGGACCAATCGTCGAGTCGTGAATTAAAAGGGCTTATTGGAGGGAGTAGTGGTAAAAGTTTGGTGCATGTGCGAGCGACTTATGGGAGCGTAGATCTTAAGTGAAAAACCTTTTAATCAAAAAAAATCCGAAGCGTTAACTTCTAATGCTTCGGATTTTTTTTGGAAGTTGTTTTAAAAAATCTTTTCCATCTTCTTCCGTTTTTGCTTTACTATTTTTCGACAGTGACAAGTTTCCAAATGGTCATTGACCAAACCCATTGCTTGCATAAAAGCATAGGCTGTCGTTGGTCCTACAAATTTCCATCCTCGTTTTTTCAAGTCTTTACTCAAGGCAACAGATGCTGGAGTCGTCGCAAGGGAGCGGAGGCTAGCATAATCCATTTTCTTAGGACGATCTTTGGTTTTGGGTTCGTATTGCCAAAAATATTTTGCGAGGCTACCAAACTCTTTTTTCATTTCTTTGGCGCGTAGTGCATTATTGATCGTGGCATTTATTTTTCCTCGGTGGCGGATGATTCCAGCATTTTGTACCAAGACTTCTACTTCTTTTTCTCCAAACTTTGCGACCTTATTGAAGTCAAAATTTTTAAAAGCCTTTCGGAAATTTTCTCGCTTACGCAAAATCGTCAACCAACTCAATCCAGACTGAAACCCCTCTAGACAAATTTTTTCGAATAAACGAAAATCATCTGTCGTAGGATGTCCCCATTCCTCATCATGGTATTTGATATAGTCTTCCAAGCCGCCATGCCACCAACAACGCAGCAAGCCATCTTCTCCTTTGATTAGTCCTTCTTTAGGCATAAGTTAAATGATTATTTAAAATCTAACGTTCTTGGACAAATCCCGTGGTCAATCAAAAAGAAGAATAAAAAAGCGACCGTA
>CAYQRA010000895.1:0-2882 GCA_964419315.1 uncultured Saprospiraceae bacterium
GACAATTGATATTGATGAAGAAAAATGGATGAGGAGTTATTTTCCGAATTATCGTCTCAATGATTATTGGAAATTGGCTATTGGTTATTGAGTATTCCTACTCCTCTTCCAAAGCCGCAATCAAGTCCTCCAAATTCCAAGCATTCTCCAAAGAATAATCCCCAATCTTTGTCCTGCAAAGGCGACTCAAATGCCCGCCACTATCCATTGATTTTCCTAGGTCATGTGCCAAAGAACGGATATAAGTTCCTTTACTACAACGGACATAAAAATCAACTTCCGGCAAATCCACACGCGTCAAATCAAAATCATAGATGTGCACGGGACGCGGTTTTAATTCCAATTTGATTCCTTGGCGTGCTTTTTTATAAAGCGGTTGCCCATCTACTTTGATGGCCGAATACATAGGCGGCAATTGTGCCAAAGGGCCCATAAATTTTTGGCGATGTTCCTCTAGCATTTCTGTGTTGATGTGATCGATGGGGAAGGTTTCTTCTACTGGCGTTTCTTTATCGTAGGATGCCGTAGAAGCCCCCAAAGTAATCGTACCGGTATAGACTTTTTCTTGCGCCTGATAGGTCTCGATTTGTTTGGTCATCTTTCCGGTACAGATAATCAAGAGTCCCGTTGCCATTGGATCTAGAGTACCAGCGTGGCCTACTTTTATTTTTTTGATTCCTAACCTTTTTTTTAGGCGATAGCGGATTTTATTGACGACATCAAAAGAGGTCCAATCTTGTGGTTTGTCCACCAAAAGCATCGCTCCGGCTAAGAAATCTTCCGGTAGGTTAGGGGAGTTGTTTTTTTTGATATCCATTAGAATAAACGCTGGTATGTATTGCTTAGTCTAGAGACTAAAATAGGTTCATCGCTTTTGCGATAGCAATAGCTGCTACGGTAAAACAGTAAATAGAGAAATAAGTCAATTTGCTATTTTTTACCAATTGGATCATCAAAGTACAAGCCACAAGTCCGGTAAAAAAGGCAGCGATAAAACCAATAAGTAAAGGCATCATTTCATCTCCAGAAGAAGTGAAATCTCCGTCGAGTAAATCTTTAGCGATTTTACCAAAAATCAGAGGAACCACCATAAGGAAAGAAAAGCGCGCAGCGCGCTCTCGGTCGATTCCCAAAAGCACCGAAGTAGAAATGGTCGCTCCAGAACGAGAGATCCCCGGAAGGATCGCAATGGCTTGAGAAATACCGATGATCAGTGCATTGGAATAACTGACTTTCTTGTCGGTTTTCTTAGCGCGATCTGCAAAAATCAATAAGATACCCGTGACGATCAACATCAAGCCGACCAATAATAAGTTTTGCGCAAATAGCGCTTCGATTTGCGCTTCGAATAATATCCCAATCAGAGCAGCTGGGATCATAGATAAGATAATTTTCAGGGAAAATTCTAGCTCTTCGTTTTTTTCAAATTGAAAGAGTCCTTTGAATATTTCCATTACTTCCTTTCGGAAAATAACAATCGTACTCAAAGCCGTGGCAAAATGTAAAACTACGGTCATCAGCATGCTTTGCCTACCGATGCTTCCGTCCTGCATGATGAATTTGGCAATTTCTAAATGTCCGCTGCTACTTACGGGCAGGAATTCTGTGAGCCCCTGTACAATACCCAGGATGATGGCGATTAGTGTTTCTTCTGTCATTAGATTTTGAACTCGTTGGTTTTCGGAAGGAAAGTCATAATCCTACTAGTACAAATTGCCCTTTTGGGAAACTGATTTTGTTTGCTTGTACCGCAGGGAAGGGGACTTTCCTTACTTTCTAAAGATAGCCACTATTTCAACAATCAGGCCAGCTAGGATAGTGAAGGGAGCTAAAACGGTGATTCTCTTACTGTAGATGATGTCAGGATCCCAAGTATTTTGATCAGGCATTTCTCCACCCATCATTAGAATCAAACCTAAGAAAATGAGTCCTGCACCAATGGCCATTAAGACATAATTATTGCGGCCAAAAATCAACTCTTCCTTAGCGATTGCGCTGGTGGTAGAACGGCGGCGTGAGGTAGTGGGAGCTACTTTACGGGTATTTTCTTTCTTGGTACTAACTACTACTTTTTTCTTGCCTTTACTCATGATGTTAATTTTATGATTCTTTTACTTTCGATTTTCTTAGGGCTGGTTTTTAATACAAATCATCCGTGCGCATGCGCAAATATTTATTGACAATATACCAAGTACTGCCTCCACTGATGATAATGCCGATTAGGATCAAAACCAAAAACAAGAGGCTAAAAAGAAATGGATCTTCTAATTCTCGCAACTCTGGTAAATCTTGCTGAGCCAATAAAAGCAGCATCAATAATAAAGATACCGCAAGCATTCCACTGTACAAACCATTCTTCAGACTTCTCAAAAAATAGGGTCTACTGATAAAACCCCAAGAAGCGCCGACCAATTCCATGTTTTTAATAATAAAACGATTGGCGTATAAAGCCAATTTGATGGTATTGTGAATGAGGGTAAGCGCAACGATTAAAAACAAGCACCCGATCGCTAAGGCCAGAAAACCTATTTTCCGAATATTCCTCGATATATCTTCTACCAATCCTTCTTGGTAGTACACGTCATTGACGTATTGGTTCATTTCAATGGATTTTTTGATCTCCTCTAGTTTCGTTTCTTCCATGTATTCGGCTTGTAAGTTAAAACTCAAGACATCGTACAAGGGGTTTTGAAACTCCATTTTCAAAAAATCCTCTCCAAAATCCTCTCTCAACAATTCTACGGCTGCTTCTTTGGAGGTAAACAGAACACTGCCCTTTTTTACGTAAGGACTAGCCTCTAGTTTAGTTTTGAGGGTAAAAACATCGTTTTTATCCGTTCCATTTTCCAATTCTACCATCACATTGACTCTTTCTTTAAAGA
>CAYQRA010000896.1:0-2875 GCA_964419315.1 uncultured Saprospiraceae bacterium
CATATCCCATCGCAATATGCTTGGATAGATTCGGGCCTAATCGAAAAAGTATTATTCAATTTATTGTCCAATGCCTTCAAAGTAACAACTGCGGGCGGAAGAATACAAATCGATATTGCGACCGATGAAAAAATATTTACCGCAATTGATGAAAAAGAAAAAAAGCCAGCGATTTCTATTGCCGTATCCGATACGGGACCAGGTTTATCTCCTGATCATATCCATCATATTTTCGAACGTTTTTATCAGGTAGAAAATCTAAATAAATCCTATTACGGAGGAACGGGAATAGGTCTAGAAGTGGTTAATAATTTTATTCGCCTGCATAAAGGAGAAATCAAAGTGGAGAGTGAATTGGGTATTGGAACTACTTTTACCATTTCCTTGCCGCTCGGCGAAAATCACTTCGCAGATTCAGAGTTGTCTTCCAAAGCTCCTATGCAAGAGGTGGCCAAGCAGCAAATGGGGGAAGACACAAAGCTCCTCAATGAAGAATTTCCTAGCCAGGAAAAAGTAAAAACTTTACTCATCGTTGAAGACAATACGGAACTTAGAAATTACCTCAAATCTGAATTGCAAAAAACCTATCAAATCCGAGCAGCCGCAGATGGAGTAGAAGGATTAAACACGGCCATTAAGGTTTTGCCAGACCTGATTATCACAGATGTGATGATGCCGGAGATGGATGGTTTTGAGCTCTGTAAAAAAATCAAAGAAGACATCCGTACTTGTCATATTCCGCTATTGATGCTAACAGCCAAAAGCAATGCGGCTGATCAGGTACAAGGGATCGATTTGGGAGCGGATGCTTTTATTGGCAAACCATTTGACATGCCACTTTTAAAAGCAAAACTTCACCAGCTATTAACAAGTCGCCAAATTATTTTCAATAAATATTTTAGCGGCATTAGCGAATCTAAAATAAATAAAAATACAACTTCTCTGGATAAGGATTTTATCCATACGGTCTTGAGTTTTATTCACAAACGAATTGGCGACTCTAATTTGAATGTAGAATCATTGGCCGCTGAAGTATTTTTGAGTAGAAGCCAATTGTATCGAAAAATCAAAGCCCTAACGGGACACTCGGTCAATGAATTTATCCGAAGAGTTCGATTGGAGGAAGCCAAGAAATTAATTCAAAAAGGAAACGTCAATATTGCAGAGGTTTGCTATGCGGTAGGATTTTCTTCCCCTTCTTATTTCTCCAAATGTTTTAAAGAACACTTTGGCCAACTCCCCACCGAAGTCGTCCATGGCAATCCAAACCAAACATAATAGAAGTTCACATTCCTAATGTAATCAAAAAAAGAAAGCAGCCCCTTTCGAAACCGCTTTCTCAGCAAAACTTAATTACTCAACCATATTTTTACAAGTAAGTTTTTCTTACTTGCCGCCAAAAGGGAAACGATCTTTATGACGGTTTTACTGTTTTATTTATTCAAGGCCTTCTAAAAAACCGGTGTGTGCTTTTTTGATATTAAATTGATTGTCGTATAGAAGTGGCCAATCTACATGTCCCCAAAAATTATGCAACCAAGATTCATCATCCTTAAGTCCCCAAACGGTCAAGGCATATTTACTAGCTGCCGGAATGGCATTGTATACCTCTACGACTTCTCTAACTTTTGTTTGTTGCTCAATGGCTCTTGCTTCGGTCAAGACCGTCAGATCATTATTCGGATTGGCTCTGACATCCAACTCTGAAAAATGCAATAGGAGATTTCTATCTGTAATTTTTTTGGCGGTATTGGCAATTTGATTTTTAGAAGGTCCATTATAGGCAATGTGCATTTGAAACCCGAAACCATCAACCGGAACGCCATTGCTGATGAACTGGTCTATCATTGCCACGGCGGCATTAAACTTTGTGGGATCAATAACCATGTTGTAATCATTATAAAAAATCAAGACATCGGGATCAGCATCTCTGGTCCACTGGTAGCATTTGGCGATATAATCATCTCCCATTCGCTGGCGAAAAACAGAGTTCCGCAAGACCCCTCCATTATCTTCAAAAGCTTCATTGACCACATCCCAAGCTCTTACTTTTCCTTTGTATCGAGTTACGGTCGTGGTGATATAATCTTTGATCATCTCCTCAAATTCCTGATCGGTTCCCGAAAAATTTTCTACCCAAGAAGGCGTTGAACTATGCCAGATCAATGCGTGTCCGTGTACATCCATTCCATTGGCGACCGCGAAGTCGACGATCTTATCTGCCTTATCAAAATTATAGTTTCCTTCACTTGGATACATGACATTCATCTTCATTTCCCATTCTGCGGTGAGGGTATTAAATTCATTTTTATAAATCTCTCCATACGAACCACTCAACTTGGTCGATTGAACCGCCATTCCCACCGAAAAACTAGAAACCGCTTCTTTTAAATAAGTATCAGGTTCGGGTTCGACGGGTTCTGTAGTCATCAGTGAAATCACGTTGGAGCTAGCGGTAATCTCAGAGCCTCTTACCGATCGGACTCTGGCGTAATACAGGGTAGTAGGATCAAGACTGGTCACCTTAAAGGAGCTTCCATTTTCTCGGAAAGCATCATAGGGAGCAAGAATTTGATTGAAGTCTGCATCAGTAGCGACATCTATTTCATAGCGCTCTGCTCCACTTATCGAATTCCAATTAATCTTAAAAGAGCTCGAAGTAATATCCGTAGCCTCTTGCAATTGAGGAACTTGGAGTACTCCGTCAGGATCACCATCTACTGGTATTTCCTCCTTCCCACAAGACAAAGCGATCAACAAACTAGCAAGTGCTAAAAACGAAAGAAAATTAGATTTGATCATGGTCAATTTTTATTGGAGTTGATTGAAACTTTCTGTGCGAGTCATTGGAATTAAAGCAAATGTTTTACACAGA
>CAYQRA010000897.1:0-2875 GCA_964419315.1 uncultured Saprospiraceae bacterium
CCTTGAATTGAACAAAAATCCACCTTTTTCAATTCAAGCAGCAATTTTTGAACAATTTCAATAAGTGGGGTATTGGGAGTTAGAGATTTTATTTTTTTGTGTTTCCCTTTTTAATGTTAGGTGTCAAAATTATTAATTATTTTTAGACACAATTAAATAAATACTTTCGCCTATTTTTTATTTTCTTAAAATTGAAATCTGTTTTTTGAGGACTATGAAATAAAAGCTTTAAGCATGAAAAAGATAATCGTCTTTATACTTCTCGGTCTTGCAATAAGTACCTCGGCACAAAATCAAATTATCCTCCAGTTTCAAGAAGCGGAAGCATTAAAAAATGTGCAAAATTCAAAAGCCGACCTGCTCCTACAAGGCTTTCAATTGAGCTACCTCAAACAATTATCGACCTCCTTAAATATTTACCTTTTCGAATTCGATACCCTGAAAGTAAAACCATCGGAGTTGATAAATATCCTCCAACAAAATCCAACAATAAAAGGCGCACAGTTGAATTCACCAATCAGCTTTCGCAGTCCACCCAATGATTCCTTATTTGTAGAACAATGGCAGTACCACAATAATGGCAGTACCGGAATTATAGATGCAGATATAGATGCCTTAGCAGCATGGGAAATAACCAAAGGTGGAAAAAGCTTTGATGGACAAGAAATTGTAGTCGCCATTATTGATGGAGGCGTCAATTTAAAGCATCCGGATTTAGAAAAAAATATATGGCGGAATATCAACGAAATACCGGACAATGGAATTGATGATGATCATAATAATTTTATAGATGATTATTTTGGTTGGAATTTTATTGAGAATACCAATGACGTTTCAAATGAGGGGAATGGGCATTGGCATGGCACTCCGGTTGCTGGAATAATAGGAGCCAGAGGAGATAATGAGATTGGCGTTAGCGGAGTAAATTGGGATATCAAAATGATGAATTTGGTCGCCAATCAAAATATAGCGGACATCATTGCGGCTTATGATTATGTTTACCAAATGCGAAAAAAATTTAACGAAAGCAATGGACGAGAAGGGGCTTTTATTGTGGCGACCAATACTTCTCTGGGGGTAGATTATGGTAATCCATTGGATTATCCGATCTGGTGTGAGATGTTTAATCTACTTGGACAAGAGGGCGTATTGAGTGTGGCTGCCACGGCGAATAAATCCATAGATGTAAGTATAGAGGGAGATATGCCGACTACCTGTACTAGTGAGTTTCTAATTAGTGTAACCAATACCACTTCAAGGGATCAAAAGGAATCTTTCGCAGCTTACGGTTTGACCCATATTGATTTGGGAGCTCCCGGTACTAGCGTATTTACCGCCAAAAATTCAGGAGACTATGGTCGTTTTGGAGGAACTTCTGCTGCTACCCCACATGTCGCAGGAGCTGTTGCTTTATTATATGCTGCGCCAATCGAATCTTTGATATTGGACGTAGGGCAAGACCCAGTAGAGGTTGCCTTAAATATGAAACAATATCTTTTAGATGGAACCGATAAGATTGAGGATTTAGAGAATAGGACCGTGAGTGGAGGAAGATTGAATTTGTACAATAGCTTAGTGGAACTCCAAAAATATTATCAACAAGATTTGCAGGAAGTGATTTTCAAGGAGATCATCGTAAATCGGGTTTTTCCCAATCCAACAAGAGAGCATATAAATATTGATTTTGAAATTGGAACAACGGTTAATCTGGAATTGAAAATATATAATTCCCTGGGTCAGTTAATGGATCAATATTCAATGACTCAATTAGATAAGGGGAAACATCAACTTAAGTATTCCCTAAAGGATTTAGAAGCCGGTATTTATTATGTTTTGCTGACCGATGAGCAGGAAGAACATAGAACCGCTTCTAAAATTATAGTCTATTAGATTTGAAAAATAGAAGCATCCATCAACTAGCCAATCGCTTTTAAAAACCAATCCTTTTCTCCCAAAACTTCCGCTTCAACCACCCGCTTTTTAAATCCTAATTTTTCCTCCTTCGTCATCGTAGACAAAGAAAGCAACTGCTTGGTAAAAGCAATGATGTTGGCATAATGCGCTTTTCGATAAGCCAGATTTTTACTCCTTTGTAGATAGACCCGCAGACTATCCAATAAACTTTCGAGCGGATCAAATTCTTGCTGTTCATAATAAATTTTCAATTGCATAATGCGGGCACCCAAAAAAATAAAAGAAGCCTTGGCGTCGACCAATACCAAGTGGGGCAGACTTTGGTCTGGAAGCCCTTGCTCGTAAAATAATTTCCCTAAGCTGTAGTGGTACAGTGGTGTTTGCGAATTTAATCTAAGACTCGCTCGATGTTCTTCAATAAACTTTTTTGCCCAAGCAAATTTTTCCAACTTGCAAGCCAAGGATACCAAATTGGTATAAGTACTATCCTGCATAATTCCATCTTCTACCAAAAAGCCTTGTTCCAAACTTAGCAAGTACAACTCAAAAGTTTCTCGGATATAATGCTTCGCTCCGGTATTGAGCCTTCGGATCGAATAATTGATGGCGATGGTATAAATATCACGCATTTCGGCTGGGGTAAATTGTTGCTTATATTGATTAATACTTTTTCTTAATTGGATGAAATAATGCTCATTGTCTTTTTCACTAATCGAGCGATAGCAATAATAATAGATGGCAATGGCGGGCACTTTCAAAAAATCAGCTTCCGCTTCGATGAGGCGAATAATGTCCTCCATAAAATGAATCTGGTATTCCTCTTCTTGGATAATGGATCGGGATAAGGCATAGCAAGCTTGCCGCCCTCACGCACAGTGGTCGCTGCCCCTGCATCAATTGCAAACTCAGGCGCGACACAGACAGGGCACATGCCGCTCGCATCGAGGAGCGATCCGCATTC
>CAYQRA010000898.1:0-2874 GCA_964419315.1 uncultured Saprospiraceae bacterium
GCCAAGCTTTGATTTCAAAACTCGAAGAGGCTTGCGGTGGATATGCCAATTGGAAAGAATATTCAACAGCTCAGTTTACCCAAAAAGCCGATTGGTACGAAAACGAAACGAACTGGACCATCAATCCGCAAGAATTTCAAATGACTTGCGCGGTTGGAACTTCCGACGGAACATTAACTTTATTAAACGGTCCAAAAAAAGGAATGACCTGGACGATCAAGAATGGAATGACCTACACCTCAGACGGAAAATTCGATTCAGAAAACCAAGAAATGATTTGGCACAAACAAGCTTATAAAAGTTATTGGTTTCAAATTCCTTTTAAAATACGAGAAGCAGATATTCTTTCCTATGGGGGGCAAAGAGAGATTGAAGGGGTTAATTATAACATCGTTTATGCTACTTGGCATAGCGAAACCCCAAACTCAAAATACGACCAATACATGTTATATTTACACCCAGAATCAAATCAACTGGAATGGTTAGAATTCACTTTGAGAGAGAGACATCCAATGGCAGGAGGTATCAGTCAATTTACCAATTTCAAAGAAAATGATGGCCTGACTTTGCCTATGTCGCAGTTCATCACCATGGGTAATTTGGATAAACCAATGAAGAAACTTCATGAAAACCACTATCTAGATTTTAGTTTTCAAAAATGATTTTAGTTTTCCGACTCGTATCCATACCGATTCCAATTAAAGTCAAAAAACAAGGAATAAAAGAGGATTTTTTATTTACAAAAATGGAATCATCCCTTTAATCGCCCTAATCTTCGGCGTCTTATTTTTTGACTGATTCGCACTCAATCATTGAGTACCTAAATTACTTAAAATCTGTTTTTAAACAATACACCAATTGGATTATTAGCAGTAGGACTTTCGTAGGTGGTGTGATGATCCCCACCATTCCAAGTGCATCACCTGATGCCATTGAAGCATCTGTCTTTTTATAAGTAACTGCCCTCTTAGCGGTATTTGCCTTTTAGGTAATTTTAAAATTGCAAAATAAATCAATCGTATAAATTTTGATTTCGGATTCCAATATAGAGCTATCTGAAATCCAACATCACAAATCCAACATCATGAAAATAGTAGATTTATCAGTTACCATTTCAGAAGATATTAAAGAACCGCTTAAGACAACCATCGAATATGAAGATCACCAAGCCGGAGCCAAAAAAATTGGGGCGGCACTCTTTGGAGGAATGACGGATTGTTTTATCAATGGCAATGGCCCCGCAGGAGAAACCTTAACCGTTACAAGTCACTGTGGAACACATGTAGATGCACCGTACCACTACTACCCTACTTGCGAAGGCAAACCTTCTCGCACCATCGAACAAATGCCATTAGATTGGTTTTTCCGACCGGGGGTCGTTCTGGATTTTACAGACAAACCAGATGGTTATATGTTTGAACCGGAAGACTTACAAGAGAAACTAGCAGATATTGGATACACTTTAAAACCCTATGATATTGTCCTGATTCGCTGTGATGCTGACAAGCGAATTTATGATGATGATTTTGTAAAAATCCATGTGGGTGCTTCCGCCAAAGCCACCCATTGGTTAATCGACCAAGGTGTAAAGGTCATGGGTACGGACGGTTGGGGCTGGGATATTCCCTTACACATTCAAGCAGCAGATTATAAAGCCAATCCTCGACCGGGCATTATTTGGCAAGCCCATTATGTGGGTATCGAAAAGGAATATTGTCAAATTGAAAAAATGGCAAACCTTGAACAATTGCCGCCTTTTGGTTTTACCGTAGCTTGCTTTCCGGCTAAGATTAAAGGAGGAAGTGCAGGTTGGACCCGTGCCGTAGCAATTTTAAACGAATAGAAATAAATAACCTTTTAAAAAACTACATGATGAGTAAAAATAATTATTTCGGAAATCAAATGCGAGTGATTCATCGATACCTTGGATTCTTCCTTGTGGGAATAATGGCGGTTTATGCGATAAGCGGCATTATTATGATATTCAGAGATACTGATTTTCTCAAAAAAGAAATCGTCAAAGAAAAACAATTAGAAGCGGGCCTAACCGGGGGCGAGCTTAGTCCAAAATTGAAAATGGGGGTAAAAGTTGAACGAAAGGAAGGAGATGTTCTTTACTTTGAACAAGGGACTTACAATACTAAAACAGGATTGGCGACGGTCAAGAAAATGGAACTTCCATATGTTTTAAATAAAATGGAAAAATTGCATAAAGCTACCCACAATAGCCCTTTGTATTTCCTAAATATATTTTTTGGTTTGTCTTTATTGTTTTTTGTCATCTCCTCCTTCTGGATGTTTTTACCCAAAACATCTATTTTCAAAAAGGGACTATACTTTACACTTGCAGGCTTTTTATTGACGCTTATTTTAATTTTCATGTAGAAAATTGACTACACTATCATAGTAGGGAATACGCTACAAAAACAATTTAAACCTGCCTAAAACTAAGTTGATAATCTTAATGGGGCTTTTGCTTTTACCAGCAAAAGCATTTCTAAAACAAGTGGCTTTTGAATAGCATTAACTACTTTTTTGAAATAATTTTTTCTAATAGAAACGACAAAATGAAAAACCAATTTATCACAGCTCTCCTCTTGGGTCTATTCCTTTTGACAATTTGCAATTGCAAAAATCCGACGGATGCAAAATCAACCGCATTGGATCAAGGACAATTACTAGCAAATTTTCAAACGCCCCCCAACGAAGCTCGTCCAAGAGTTTGGTGGCATTGGATGAACGGAAATATTACAAAAGCGGGCATTCAAAAAGATTTGGACTGGATGCACAAAGTAGGGATTGGCGGTTTTCACAACTTCGATGCCAATCAATTTACGCCCGATGTAGTGGACAATAAGTTGGTCTTTATGACCG
>CAYQRA010000899.1:0-2865 GCA_964419315.1 uncultured Saprospiraceae bacterium
CAGTTGGAGGAAGGAATTTTCCATCTTTCTGCCGAAGCTTTTGCTAATATCATCATTGCCTACGAACCGATCTGGGCCATTGGTACGGGAGTCACCGCCAGCAAAGAACAAGCGCAGGATATGCACCGGGAAATCAGAGCCCTAATCGCCAAGCATTATGGAGCAGCAATAGCCGAAGGTACTAGTATTCTCTATGGAGGAAGTGTTAAGCCAGCGAATGCGAAAGAACTCTTTGCACAAGCGGATGTGGACGGAGGATTAGTCGGTGGAGCTTCCCTAAAAGCGCCTGATTTTGTAGCGATCATCCAGTCTTTCTAATCAATTTAGCAATTGATCGGAAAGATAAAGATTCTACTTTTAAGACATATTAAGAAAAATCATTACCTTTCGCTATCGTTTAGGGAATTAATTGGATTCTATATCCGAAAAGCAGCGTCCTAAACCCTGCTTTTGGAGCTAGACGGATAATTATTGCCACGATTTTACAAAGACTTCTTCATTAAAATAATAGCATGACGGCAAAGGATTTCTTTTTTGGTTTACCGGATAAAGTTACACCAGAAATGATCAAAGAGGTAGATACCTTGTTTCACTTTGATATCTCAGGAGATAAGGGAGGACAATTTTCAGTGAAAGTTGCAGAAGGGAATATGGAAGTCTTAGAAGGTTATGTAGGGGAGGCCAAATGTGAAA
This sequence comes from uncultured Saprospiraceae bacterium, assembly GCA_964419315.1. Classification (GTDB taxonomy): domain Bacteria; phylum Bacteroidota; class Bacteroidia; order Chitinophagales; family Saprospiraceae; genus CALLVY01. The sequence goes on from CAYQRA010000899.1 coordinate 694, forward strand.
TCAAAGCGGATGGCAAAAATTTCTTTGGCGTCTTATCCGGTGAAGTCAATCCTATGATGGCTGTTTTGATGGGAAAAATCAAAATCAGCAATCAAGAAGAATTAATGAAATATGCTAGGATATTTGGGATGGCATAGCTTACCATTATTTTAGTTCAGATAAAGAATTATATACTACTGATTGACAGTAGTTTATTTTGTTTAGTTTATTTTGAAAATAGAGGTGTCTGCAAAGGGTCCATGTGTTTTCAAACAAGAGAGGATTTTAAAATGCCCGACTTGTTTATTGTTTTCGAATCTGAGTGTAAAAAATTATAAAGAACAGTGATTCAATTGAAGGAGCTGTTTTTTTACTAGTTTTCAAGATTTCAGACTAAGCATGCAAAGAGCGAAATTCCACACAACATAAATACTTTATACCGTATTCTGTAAAAACCCTACCGTTCACTGGGAGTGTGTTTTTACGGAACAACTATTGCCATTTTTTCTGAAACACACCAATTTGCAGAACACATCAATGATTTTTAAAACAAACATTCGCCCTGCCTTATTTTTAGTCAGGGTTTAAAGAGGAAAAGTCAAAGATGTTCAGAAAGTTTCCCTTTTATAAACAGCTTGACGCAATGGATTGCGGAGCAACATGTCTGCGCATGATTGCACGCTACCATGGTCGACATTATTCTTTAGCCTACCTTCGAGAGCTGACGCATCTCGACCGGGAAGGGGTTTCTCTAATGGGAATCAGTGATGCGGCAGAAGAAATCGGAATGCATAGTCTTGGCGTCAAATTGCCATACGAAAGACTAACGGACGATATCCCACTTCCCTGCGTTGCGCACTGGCGACAAAATCACTTTATTGTCGTCATCAAAGCCAATAAGACCCATGTCTGGATAGCGGATCCCTCTGCTGGAAAATTTAAAATTAGCAAAGAAGAATTTTTAGATGGCTGGATTAGTAATCGACAAGATGGTCAAGATATTGGCGTACTCTTGCTTTTGGAAGCAGCTCCGGATTTTTATCAACGAGATGGAGAAAAAGTAGACAAAGGGAATTTTACCTACCTCTGGGGCTACCTTCGCAATTATAAGAAATTAACCGCTCAACTAATTTTAGGAATCGTTTTCCTAAGTGCCTTGCAATTGGTTTTTCCCTTTCTGATGCAATCCATTGTAGATATTGGTATCCGCTATGAAGAGACTAGTTTTGTGATGCTGATCTTGGTTGCCCATGCGGTTTTATTTTTTAGCCAAACCGCCGTGGAATTTATTCGAAGTTGGATTTTATTGCACATCGGAGCAAGGGTTAACATCAGTCTCATTTCTGATTTTCTAATCAAGATGATGCGATTACCTGTTCGCTTTTTCGATACCAAAATGACCGGAGATTTATTGCAAAGAATACAAGACAACGAAAGGGTAGAGGAATTCCTCTCTGCGACCACCTTAGCCACTTTATTCTCCATCCTCACCTTCTTTATCTTTGGATTTGTATTGGCTTATTATGATACTACCATCTTTTCGATCTTTGCGGTTGCCACCGTTTTGTATATGATTTGGGTGGTTGTTTTCCTAAAAATAAGAAGAGAATTGGATTATAAACGCTTTGATCAAATGTCTGCCAATCAAAGCAACCTGATTCAATTGATTGGAGGGATAAAGGAATTGAAATTGCACAATGCGGAAAAACAAAAACGTTGGCAGTGGGAACGCATCCAAGCCAAACTTTTTAGAATCAGTATGACTTATATGCGGGTCGACCAACTGCAAAGATCTGGTGCGACCTTCATCAATGAATCCAAAAATATCTTGATCTCCTTCCTCGCTGCCAAAGCGGTTATTGATGGACAAATGACCTTAGGAATGATGCTGGCCGTTCAATACATCATTGGTCAGCTCAACGGACCAGTTACACAGATCGTCCATTTTATACATTCTGCCCAAGATGCCAAAATCAGCTTGGAGCGAATGAATGAAATTCATCGCCGTGATAATGAAGAAGATGTCACCGAAAAAATCACCATTCTTCCGGAAGCCAGAAATCTAGAATTGGAAGATGTTTCTTTTCAATACAGTGGCCCACATTCTCCTTTCGTGCTCAAAAATATCAACCTGTCGATTCCCAAAGGAAAACAGACCGCCATTGTCGGAACTAGCGGAAGTGGAAAAACAAC
>CAYQRA010000900.1:0-2864 GCA_964419315.1 uncultured Saprospiraceae bacterium
GATACGGTTTATGTTTTTGGGAATGCCATTACAAGCGATGTGATCTTAGAAGAAAGTTATCCAAGTTCCACTGCTTGTGATTCGACGCATCAAGTGACGGTGGAGTTTAGGGCGCTAGCTAATAGTAACCAGACAATCATCCTTTGTGAAGGGGATTCGGTTCAAGTTTTTGGAAATACGATTACCAGTGCTGAGGTGCTGACACAAAACTATTTGGCGGCCAATGGCTGTGATTCCCTTTCCTTGGTGGAGGTACAGTTTTTGGCGACCGTATGGGAAACGGAGGAAATTGAAATTTGTGCAGGCGATACGGTTTATGTTTTTGGGATTCCCGTTTTTGAAGAGGGTTTATTGGTGCAAAATTTTGTAGGCAATAATGGTTGTGATTCGATTCACGAAGTAGGGGTCTCTGTACTGTCGAGTGTCGATATTTATTTGACAGATACGCTTTGCGCCGGAGAAAGCCTATCCTTTTTTGATCAGACCATTACAGCATCTGGCTTGTACCAACAAACAAACAATCCGCTTTCAGGAGCTTGCGATACGACTTATCATTTAGCTGTAGCGACGCTTCCAATATTTTCTTTTTCTCTACCTGCTGATACTTTGATCTCCGCCAATCAAGATTTTATTTTACCCCTCCAGAGCCCAGATACAAGTTTGCAATATCTTTGGTCCGCTAAAGACTTTGATTTTAGTTGTACGGATTGTCCCAATCCTACGATCAGAATTTCTCAAAGCGAAACTTTTGAGGTGACGATCAACAATGCTTATGGATGTTCGACTACTGCGGAGATTACAATTCGAGTAGGAGCAGAGGCCGCTATTTTTATTCCCAATGCCTTCAGTCCCAATGGCGATGGTCAGAATGATTATTTTACAATTTTTGCAGAGGAAGACCTTTTGGAGCTGGCACAATTACAGATTTATGACCGCTGGGGCGGAATGCTGTATGAAAGTAGGGAGCTAGTGCCAAACGCTCCAACCTTGGGTTGGGATGGGCGTTTTCAGGGAGAAGTCGTCGGAGCTGGCGTTTACGTTTATCAGATTTTTTTACGCATGAAAAATGGAGAGCAAAAGATACTAAGTGGCGATGTAGTGGTCGTTTGGTGATACCACATAGATTTTCCAATAATATTTAATGCTGTTTTTCTACGGTTTTTTTGGTTCAAGAACGGTTTTTTTTGCTGCGTTTGCCCTAAATGCAGGTGATTTTGTCCTATCCAATCATGATTTTGCCTATCAGATTAATTCTTTTTTCTAAACCAACATTTTATTGGGCTCTACTTCGTTTTTGTCCCATTTCTTATGGGAGGAATATTTTTTTCCAAATAATTACCTGTTTGATAAAATTAATGCTTAAATTTATCCAAATAGTTTGGTTGACCAATTTTTGGTTGACCAAATGAAAGAGTGATTTGAATCATAGTTTATTACAATTTGATTCGTGAATTATTTCCTTGTATCGGACTCATTCATTTACTAGGAAAAGCGTCATGGTGTAAAAATTCGGTTCCACGGATAAGGAGCTAAGTCATTTTTTAGTCGATAAAGACTGGATCAAGAATTTATTTTATCCATTGCCCCATGCTTCTTCCAAAATCACTCAAACTGGCAAATAATTTCTAGACATCACCAAAGGTGGGATTTATGAATTTGCTAGCACTTACATTCTTAAAACAAACTACATTTTAAAACCAATTGACTTATGAGATTTTTTAGCCTTTTACTAATTAGCCTTTTCCCGTTTATTTCTTTTGCCCAACAGGTATGGATAGAAGATTTTGATGGAGCAAACACGACGAATATACCTACTTGGACTTATCAAGACTTTTGTACTTCAAGAGACTACTTGGACGTCGTTTGTGATGATGGAAATGGCTGTGCCAATGAGATCAATAGTGACTATGTATATAATGGTAGTTCCAATCAATATCTCGGTGTTAGAGATGTAGATCATAATGGATGTACAGGAGACACCAATGGGGAGGAAGTTACCTTTTCGGGTATTGACATTTCTTCCTGTGCATTTCCAAAAATATTATACGTTTGTTTTACGGTAGCAGAAAGTCGCAATATGAATGGAGCTTTTGGAGCCGAATGGGGCAGTAGCTGTTCTTGCGAAGATACTTGGGATGGAAATTCAAGTGTACAGATTCAGGCTAATGTAGATGGCGGTGGTTTTGCAACGGTTACCGGAATAGAGGCATTTTCAGGTTCGGACACCCGACCAGGAATAGATCTTAATTGTGATGGAGATGCCGGAGATGCCGGAGAACCTGAGTTGACGGATTCTTTTGTACAATATTGTTTTGAGTTGCCAGCATTAGGGAGTTCCCTTGATTTGAATATCGTATTAGTTGGATTTAATACTGCGGGAGAAGACGTAGCCATTGATGATATCTCTGTTTATTGCGAAACGAATGAAACTACCTTGCCAGCTGCTGCAACTACTTTGCCTTCCTGTACACCATTTGTCGCAACTAACCCATGTGTAGTATGGGGAGAAGATTTTGAAGGCGGTACAAGTTCGGCATTTGATTTTGGATGTGGCTTTACAGAATCGAGAGATTATTTGGGGGTAAAGTGTCTAGATGGAGCTGCTTGTCCAAACGGTGCAGATGAAATGAACGCTGATTATACTTACGCAAATGTAACGGGTAATTTTCTGGGAGCACGTGATTTTGACGGACCTTGTGGTGGACCATCAGATGGGATCGCAGTAACCGGATTTTCTCCGACTATTGATATCTCCACTTGTGGAGCTTCGCTTTATGTTTGTTTTGATATCGCAGAAAGTGATAGCCAGCCTAGAGAAGGTACAGATACCTGGGATGGAGATCAATCAGATACGCGTAGGAATT
>CAYQRA010000901.1:0-2856 GCA_964419315.1 uncultured Saprospiraceae bacterium
TCATGAGTGAAAAGAAAAAAACTTCCCGCCGTAAATTTTTAGTTCGAGGTGGTCTCGGAACCTTAGGGGTACTCGCACTTGGAACCTATGTTTTTAGAAATCCATTGCGTCGAATGGGAATTGAAATGGCAGAAACGCTAGTGCCACCTTATAGTGGCAAAGGGACCGACGCCAATCTATGGTTTGAAATCACAACAGACAATAAGATTTTGGTACATTCCCCAAAAGTAGAAATGGGACAAGGAACCTTTACGGGGCTTGCCCAAATGGTCGCGGATGAATTGGATGTAACGATGGAACAGATTGAAGTCATTGGTGCAGCAACAATAACAGGTATTATAGATGGAATGAGTACCGGAGGGAGTTTGTCCATTGCTTCTTTGTGGATCCCCATGCGCGAAATGGCTGCTACCATGCGCGAAATAATCAAAGAAGAAGCGGCTAATAAAATGGGCCTTTCGGTGGCTAGTTTGACGACTAGCGAGGGACAGGTTTCGGGGGGTGGAAAAACGATGAGTTACGCAGAAGTAGTGGCGGATACCAAAGACTTGAAAGTGCCAGCAACGCCAGCATTGCGTTCGATGAAAGAGTACAAATACATTGGGCAACCAATCAAACGAATTGACTTAGAAGCAAAGGTCTTTGGAGATCCTATTTTTGGGATGGATGTAGAATTGCCCGGTATGTTACACGCTTGTATTATTCGAGCAGAACATGTTGGGGCAAAGTTTAAAAGTGCCGATACGAGCAAAGCGGAAGGGATGCCCGGAGTCGTAAAAATTGTACAAATTGATGACTGGGTAGGTATCATTGCCGAAACTTTCTCACAAGCTTTGTCGGCTAAGCGAGCGGTAAAAGTGGATTGGGACATTCCTAAAAAATGGACAGAAGAGGATATTCGAGAAATGCTGCAAGTTGGTAAGGGCAGCGAAATGGTTACGCAAAAAGAAGGAAGTGCACTAGATCCAGAGGAAGAAGGTGTGATTTCTTTAACCTTTAAAAGTCCCATTGCTGCGCATGCCCAATTAGAACCGAATGGAGCAGTCGCAGAAGTTAAAGATGGAAAAGCGACGATCATTCTTTCTACTCAGGTTGTAGGCATTACGCAAAACCAAGTAGCTACCGCTTTGGGGATGAACTTGGACGATGTAAATATTATCCCTACTTATTTGGGAGGTGGTTTTGGACGACGACTCAATACGATTCATGCTGTACAAGCTGCGAAAATGTCAAAAGCAGTAGGCAAGCCAGTGAAGTACTTTTTTACCAGAAAAGAAGAATTTCAAAATGATACCTTTCGGCCACCAACGCATCATATTATGCGAGGTAAACTCAATGAGGAGGGCTTATTTGAAAACTTAGAGCACCATTATGCGAGTGGGGATGTGGCCATCAATTCGGTCTTACTTCCTCCAGCCTTACACACTGCCCTTGGCACAGATATAGGAGCCATGCGGGGCGGAAATATAATGTACCGTAAGATTCCTAATATCAGAGCGGTACAATGGCATACTACATTACCTTTCGCGACCAGTTGGTGGCGGAGCCTTGGATTATTGGCCAATACTTTTGTGATCGAAAGTTTTATTGATGAGATGGCGATGAAGGCTGGAAAAAATCCGGTGGATTTTAGATTGGCCATGTTGGCTAAGGACGGAACGGAAGCGAGAATTAGAAAAGTGATTGAGGTGGCTGCGGCGAAAGGAAATTATACCGATGAGGTAAAAGGCAATAGAGCAATGGGTTTTGCCGCTTCCATTGATACGGGATCTCCTTGTGCACAAGTGGTTGAAGTCTCTATTGAAGATGGAGAGATAAAAGTGCATAAAGTGGTCTGTGCTTTTGATTGTGGCATTGCAGTCAATCCTGATCAGGTAAAAGCACAGTGCGAAGGATCTATCATCATGGGGATTAGTGGATCTTTACATGAAAAAATGACTTTGAAGGACGGACAATTGTATCCAACCATTTATGGTCCTTATGATATGGCTTTGATGAGAAATGCTCCCAAAGAAATTGATATCCATTTGATCCAAGGTACGGATGTACCACTTCCCGTGGGAGAACCACCACTCGGACCGATTGGCGCAGCTATCGGCAATGCCCTTCGCCGATTGACTGGAAAGCGATTAACGGAATTGCCTTTGCGTTTGTCTTAGGTATCAAATGGTATAGAAGAACTTAGCCTACATCACTTTGGCCTTTGTCGTAAAAATTGTAGTTTTGGGAGTCAAAAGACTTTTAACTCAATCAGTAGCGATGAACTCGAAGGTAGTGGAATTAAAAGAGGCTTCGATTTTTCAGGGCCAGCAATTAATCTTGCGGAATGTCAACTTCGATATTCAAACTAAAGAATTTGTCTACCTCGTAGGGAAAACGGGAAGTGGTAAATCTAGTTTGCTCAAGACTATTTATGGCGCTTTGCCTTTGCTTCACGGGACAGGATCGGTTGCCCAATTTGACTTACAAAAACTCAATCGCAAAAATATCCCCATGCTTCGCCGCAAGTTGGGGATCGTTTTTCAAGACTTTAACCTCTTGATGGATCGAACCGTTGGGGATAATCTTCACTTTGTTCTAAAAGCTACTGGCTGGAAAGATCCCAAAAATAAGGCTACCAAGATTCTAGATGTTTTGGAGCGTGTAGGGATGTCCGGTTGTTTGGATAAAATGCCACACCAATTATCGGGTGGAGAACAACAAAGGATTGTCATCGCTCGCGCTTTACTCAATAATCCTCAACTCATCATCGCCGATGAACCTACCGGAAATTTAGACCCTGATACTTCTGCTGATATTTTGCGCCTCTTGCGAAGCCTCGCTGGAGAATGGAATACGGCCGTTTTATTTGCCACG
>CAYQRA010000902.1:0-2855 GCA_964419315.1 uncultured Saprospiraceae bacterium
GGTACCGACAAAGGCAATGATTATGCACCACTTGACCCTTTGGTCAAAGAAAAAGTGAAAAGCATCATTTGCCTCGGACTTGACAATCGGAAATTATTAGAGGTTTACGCCAGTTTGGATATTCCAATAGTAGAAACCAAAAGTGCCAGCGAAGCAGTACAGCGCGCTAGAGAAAAAGCGGAAGCAGGAGATGTTATTTTATTGTCTCCCGCCTGTGCAAGTTTTGATCTGTTTCAAAATTATATAGATCGCGGCGATCAATTTAAGAAAGCCGTTTTAGAATTAAAGGAACTAGAAGAGAAGTCTTGAACTATTTGTGGTTAACCCCAAAGCGATCATTAAAAAATATATAAACTAGACTCCCATTTTTTAAAAACAGATCGCTGTTAATCAGAAATGGAGGAAAATTAGACGAAGGAAAATTTTGATCAATTTGTGGTTAACCCCAAAGCGATCTTTAAAAAATGTATAAACATGTCAATAGGAAATAGGATTTATGCAGAGTTGAGAGGAGATCGGGCGGTCTGGGTGATCGTATTGATCCTAGCCTTGTTTTCTATTTTGACGGTTTACAGTGCGACGGGGTCGATGGCCTTTCGACAAAGAGGTGGAAATACAGAGTACTTTTTGATCAAGCACGGGATATTTGTGATTGGTGGATTGGTCTTGACTTACCTGTGTTACCTGACGCATTATATGCAATATTCGAGGATTGCGCCAATACTGCTGGTAATCTCCATTCCCTTGCTAGTTTATACGATTGCGATGGGAACGGAAGTAAATGAAGCGCGGAGATGGATCACTTTACCAGTCATCGGTTTTACGATTCAGACTTCGGATATTGCCAAGATGGCTTTGATCATTTATGTGGCTCGAGCGATTTCTTCCAAGCAGGAATACATCAAGGATTTTAATAGTGCCTTTCTGCCGATCATTGTACCGATTTTGATCATTTGCAGTTTGATTGCACCGGCGGATTTATCCACTGCTTTGATTCTTTTTGCTACTTGTTTAGGGATGATGTTTCTTGGTCGAGTAGATGTAAAATTCATTTTTCTATTGCTCTTTTTGGGAGTAGTAGTTTTTGCCTGTCTGATTATTATAGGGAACTTTGTTCCTGATGTCGTCAGGATTGATACCTGGATCACACGGACTCGGGATTTTTTAGAAAACAGCGACGGCGGTTTTCAAGTAAAGCAAGCTAAGATAGCCATTGCCGATGGCGGCTGGTTTGGAATAGGCCCTGGAAATAGTACCCAAAGGAATTATTTGCCAGCTCCTTATTCTGATTTTATCTATGCGATCATTTGTGAAGAATATGGTTTGGTGGGAGGCTTTACGATTTTGTCATTATATGTAGTGCTCTTTTACCGATGCGTAAGTATCGTTACTCGGAGTCCCAAAGCTTTTGGTTCGATGCTGGTCTTAGGATTGGGATTGATGCTGACCGTGCAGGCGCTAGCCAATATTGCAGTTTCGGTACATTTTGTTCCGGTGACTGGATTGACGCTGCCAATGGTGAGTATGGGGGGAACCTCTATCATCTTTTCCAGCTTGGCATTTGGGATGATTTTGAGTGTGAGTAAATACATAGAAAAAACGGATTTGAGCGATGCTGGCGAATAAAACTAACAAGACGAAAAACCAACAGATTCGCCCTCGCAGAATTATCATAAGCGGTGGTGGTACCGGAGGACACGTTTTTCCGGCCATCGCCATCGCGAAAGCACTGCAAAAGATAGATCCGGCAATTGAGGTCTTATTTGTAGGAGCACAAGGAAAAATTGAAATGGAGAAAGTACCAAAAGCGGGCTTTCCAATAAAAGGTCTTTGGATCAGTGGATTCCAAAGAAAATTGACATTGCGAAATGTATTATTTCCCATCAAACTCTTGAGTAGTTTGGTCAAAGCTTTTGGGATTGTCAGAAAATTCAAACCAGATGTAGCAGTTGGCGTAGGAGGCTATGCGAGCTATCCAACCGTCCAAGTTGCTGCTTGGCTAGGAACTCCCGGTTTGATTCAAGAACAAAATTCCTATGCTGGAGTGACCAATAAGATGTTGAAAGGAACGGTCGACAAAGTTTGTGTAGCTTATCCAAAGATGGAACGCTATTTCCCAAAAGAAAAATTAATTTTTACAGGGAATCCCGTTCGACAAGATTTGCAATCCATTGCGCACAAGCGAGAAGAAGCTTTAAAGCATTTTGGTTTGCAAAAAGATCGCCCTGTGATCGTATTGACTGGAGGAAGTTTGGGCGCTCGCACCTTGAATGATGCCATGGCGGCAAATTATGATTTGCTTAAAGCAACATCAGACGTACAGATTTTATGGCAAGCTGGTAAAATTTACATTGATGAATTTCAATCCTGCGATACCGCGAATTTGCCAAATGTGAAGATCGTCGCATTTATAGATCGCATGGACTTGGCTTATGCGATGGCCGATTTAGTGATTTGTAGAGCAGGAGCCTTGACGATTTCCGAATTGTGTTTGGTAGGCATGCCAGCTATTTTGATTCCTTCGCCCAATGTGGCCGAAGATCATCAGACCAAAAATGCCATGGCTTTAGTAGAAAAAGAAGCCGCTCTTTTGGTAAAAGACCAAGATGCCAAGCAAGAAATGCTGGTTCAGGCGATAGATTTATTGAAAGATCAGCCAAGAATAACGGCTTTTAGCAAGCAAATCAAAACCTTAGCTAAGCCGATAGCGGCTGAAACGATTGCTCGGGAGATTTTAAATTTGGCAAGCTAGGTCGCTGAATATTAGCTTTTTTCGAAAAAAAATAAATTAAAGAAACTTTATATAAAAAATTAGGCACATACTTTGATATAGTTAATTGAGCAATAGGCTTTTA
>CAYQRA010000903.1:0-2852 GCA_964419315.1 uncultured Saprospiraceae bacterium
GCCAGCAAAGGCCCGGCCTCTACTGTTGCCTCGTCAATCACGAGTTGGATAGATTCATCGGAATCAGTTAGCGTCACACCATACGAACCTACGGAAAGACCACCAATCGTAATCGAATCTCCTAGATTTTCGATAACTACTGGTCCTTGATTTGGGCCACTGGGAGGGATGGTATTCCAGAAAAACTCATAAGGTGCTACTCCATCGACACCTTGTACGACAATAGCGCCATTATTGCCATCCAAACAGCCTTCGGCTATACCGCTAACATTCATCTTAAGGGCGGGTCGTATAATCAGCGTGATACAACGGCTATACAAAGTCAGGCCCGGCACATTGGGGTTGGTGACAACTACATGAAACTCTCCACCTGTTTCCAGTTGTAAAAAAATAAAGTTGAGGGAATTATCGCCAATAACAGAGCTGAAAAACTCACCATTTCTGTACCAAGTGTATAGGTTTTCTTCTACACCTTCATCAAAGTCGAGTTCGATGGTGAGTGGTTGGAATTCTGTGGCTACTATGATGGTGTCAACATAGACGGAATCCTGCGGGGCATAGCGGTAGAAGTCATTAGCTCCGATTGCGTTAGTTGCCGTGAGTGTTTGATTGGCATCAACGGTATTGATGAGGTGCTCAAAAGTAAACTGATTGTCGTGGATGTAAAGCTGACGTAGCGTAGCGGTGGATAAGTTATAATCTGCTATAAGGCCAGTGAGTTGATTATCGGAAAGGTTGATAACCATCAACTCTGGGCAGTCGGCAAAATTAGGAACGGTACCCGTGATAGCATTGCCGTAGAGGTACCATTCGTTCAACTGATTGAGGGCAGGGGAATAAAGAGCTCCCGTTAGGCTATTTTCGTTCAAAATAAGTTTACTAAGACAACCAAACTCATTGAGTTCTACCCCGTGCCAACTGTCAATGGGTTGCAGAAAATCCCAGGCTTGCCCAGCATTAGGAATGGGTGTGATATTTCCTGCATCGTTTAAATAGGTGGTAGCGGAATAGGTCCAGCCGGTTCCACCCATATTTTGATAAATGGCGACTAACTCTAACGAATCCGCAGAACGATCACAGGAAGAAGAACCCAGGCATTGGCAGTCATCCTGAATAAGATCATCGAGGTTGGTGGGGTCACTATCATCACAAGAAGCACCAATTTGAGGGGTTCCCTGACAAAAATTGGCCTGATTCCCTTCCCAGGGGAGTTGTAGATTGTCATCAGCCGAAAAACTAACCAAATCACAGACGAAATCCGGGTAGCAGCCGGATAGATCGTTATCATCGACCCAAAACTGAATCAGGTCACTCAGGGCAGATAAATCTGGTACGTCTCCAGTGAGTTGATTGCTGCGGAAGTGTAAAATGGTAACATTAGGAAGATTATCAAAAGTAGGTAGTGTACCCGTTAGGTTATTGCCATCCACCTGAAATTTATCCAGATCGGGGAATTCTTGTGAGAAATTGGGAATATTACCGTTAAGGTTATTAAAGTTGAGGATTAGATCCACCAAATTCGGGAGTCTGGAGAAATCAGGGATACTCCCCGTCAGGTTATTATTAGAAAGATCCAATAATTGCAGGAGTTGTATATTAGAAAAATCAGGAATGTTGCTGGATAAACTATTTTCAGAACAATTTAATATTGCTAACTGTGGTAGGTTGAGATCGGGGAGTATGCCGTTTAGCGCATTGTTGTTGAGTATTAATTCTTGTACACAGCCATCAGGATTTAGGATAACTCCTGGCCAGCTTTCTAGCGGTAGTGCCAAGTTCCAACTGTTATTCCAATTGGGGCCATCCGTCATATTGTAGAGTGCTACCAATGCGAGCGAATCGGCGGCTCGATCACAAAAACCTACGGAGATATTTCCATCAACGGGAATCATTCCAATGTTGATACACTGCGTAGAATTTCGATTAATAGTAGCCGTTGGTGGAATGTTTAAAACAGTAGCACTACCAAATTCACCTATGACATTGAAGCATAAGTCGAAGAGTAGGCTATTGTCGTCTAGTGTAATGCCTTCGTTGTCGTTATCATCGCAGGCACCCGTTTCCCAGCGCCCGAAATCAATAATCCCATTGGTGGTTTCGGTGAAAAGGCTGGCGTTGAGGTTGCCGGTGGGAGCTTCAAGTTGCGGGTTGAAAGCTTGTGCGCCGATAAAATCGAGTACCAGGGTGTCATACGTAATCATCCAGTCGATACCAGTGATATTGGTAAAATCGAGGGTGCTGACAGCTACACAGAAGGTGCTCCCTACCTGTGGATTTGCACTATCAACGGCAAAGGTAGGTTGTGCGTTTACCGCAAGGGAAAAGGAAAAGAAGCCACAAAACAGTACTGCCAGCTTCAAGCTAAAAAGCAGAACTGAATGAGTAAAGGTTTTCATGGTTTGATGCTCTTTATCGGTATTCGGAGTTGAGGGGGGACCTTAGTATTCGAGCTAAAATAAGTTGAGTCAAATTGTCTTTATGGTTCCGAAAAATTAAACGTAACCTTTCCGCCTTAGGCGGATCAGCTACTTATCAATTTTTGCGAAACCCAATTTGGCTCAACTTATTTTTATACGCTCACTTAGCTTATTAAACTTGTTTTCTTAGTATTCCAGTATTAACAGACGAAACAATTTGCAAGATATACATTTCGGATGTACTGAATAGCTAATAAGACTATGCTTTTTAGGAAATGGTAGTTAGCCTGACGGTTAATGTGAGACTATTGTTAGTAGCTAGACTATCTTCGGTCGTCTTGATGTCTTAGTATTGCGCAGAAAACACTCCCGATAGCTATCGGGAGTGTTTTATTTTCGTGCTGTTCCTTAGTGGTTTGATCTTTAAACCAAGAA
>CAYQRA010000904.1:0-2851 GCA_964419315.1 uncultured Saprospiraceae bacterium
CCGAACAAGAATATCTTGCCGAAACGTTAATGGAGCAAGGGCGATTTTATTTTCAAAAACAAGAAGCACTGGACTTAAAAAGTGCTATAGAACAATCTGATAATTTTATTGGTTTCCAATCTATCAATCCCCAACAAAATCTACTTGAAGAAGTCCTGCAAAACCTCTGTAATATCCAATCCAGAGTTGTGGTGAATCGTAGCAATCCCTAATTCCTGAGCGCCCAAAATATTCGCCTCATTATCATCGACAAAAAGCGTTTCCTCTGGTTTTATAAAAGCATCACTTAATACAAATTCGTAAATTTCTGGGTTAGGTTTTCTCATTTTAATCAAATGAGAATAATAAGATTTTACAAAAAATCGCTCATCAAAATCTTCTATCTGATAAGTTTTTTTGAGGTAATGCTGCAACCAATGAATATGCAAACTATTCGTATTACTCAACAAATAGAGTTTATATCCTTTTCCTTTAAGTGCGGTCAACATTTCTAAGCGTGGAGCAGGAACACCAACCAAGAGACTATTCCAGGCATTAATCATCTTTCGGCCGTCCGGTACTTTTGAAGCCTGACGCTGGAGTGCATTAATAAAAGATTCTTCCGAATAATGTCCTGTTTCAAACTGATTGAAAATAGCTTTAGTGGTTTCCGATGTGGCAAGGTAAGCAAAATCAGTTCCCAATAATTTTTCAAATTCAGCATTGACCCTCGAAAAATCAAGATCGAGCAGTACATCCCCCAAATCAAAAATGATATTCTTAATATCGTGTTTCATGAAGTATAGTTATCAGGCTTAAATATCAAATATATGACCTTTACTGCAAATCTTTGAATCTGAATTTTGATTTATTCTTTTAAGCTTTCTAATTTTATTATATTGAGGATAACAGACTATCTAGTTCCTTCTTATTTTATTATGATCCCACGATATTTCTAAACTTATTAAATCATGTAGAATGATACGATCACTACTTGTCTTAATCACTTATTGCTGTTCCATTTCTTTTTGCACCTTATCGGCACAACCTGATTTAGCTTTTGAAAGCTGGGTTTCCGGGTTTAGTTTCCCCGTTGACATAGCCAATGCAGGAGACGGTACTAATCGTCTATTCATAGTCGAGCAAAGGGGAATTATCAAAATCATAGAAAACAACACAACGCTTGCAACGCCATTTTTAGACATAGACGCCATTGTAAGATCCGGAGGAGAAAGGGGATTATTAGGACTCGCTTTTCATCCTGACTATGAAAACAATGGATTTTTCTATGTTAATTACACGAATAATCAGAGTGATACTCGAGTCTCCAGATTCTCAGTAGATCCAAATGATGCGAATCTTGCAGACGTTAATAGTGAAGTCATTTTACTAGAAATAGAACAACCTTTTAACAATCATAATGCTGGCGACCTCAACTTTGGCCCTAATGATGGCTATTTATACATTGCAGTGGGAGATGGAGGTTCGGGAGGAGATCCCGGCAACAGATCTCAAGATGGCGACTGTTTACTGGGCAAGATGCTACGTATAGATGTTGACGGAGGAGGGAATACTTCCAGTTCCACGCAATCAGGCGGGAATTGTGATTTCATTAGTTCTGCAAATTACACCATCCCCAGCGATAATCCATTTGTTAGCGATGCCAATGTATTGGATGAAATTTGGTCTTTAGGACTCCGAAATCCGTGGCGATTTAGTTTTGATCCTACAGATGGAAAAATGTGGATTGCTGATGTTGGGCAAGGGCAATGGGAAGAAGTAAATATTGAAAAAGGCGGAGAAGGCGGACTAAACTACGGATGGCGATGCTTTGAAGGCGATCATACCTATAATAGTTCCGGTTGTAATGACACTTACACTAGTCCAAATTTCGAATATGATCATCAGGATGGTTGGTCAATCACTGGTGGGTATGTATACCGAGGAAGTATGTATCCTAATATGGCTGGTTATTACATCATGGCCGATTACGGATCAGATAAAGTATGGGCTTTGCTACAAAAGGCAGATGGGAGCATTACCTCCACCACTTATGAAAATACAGACATCAATAGTACCAGTTCTTTTGGAGAAGACGAAAGTGGAGAGTTATACGCTGCAAGTCTGAGTGGGACTATTTATAAAGTCGAGGACAACTCTGTACTACCTGTCGCTTTAAGCACCTTTTCAGGAAATCATAAAAATGGGAAGAATCAATTATTCTGGACAACAGAATCAGAAATTAATCTTGACTATTTTGAGATAGAAAAAAGTATAGATGGACAAACGTTTGAGGCAATTGGAAAAGTACGAACACCATTCGAAACCTTTGATCCCCGTCGAAGCTATCAGTTTGAAGATCCAGAACCCGCTATCGGTCAACAGTACTACCGATTAAAAATGGTAGACAAAGATAGAACCTTTGAATATTCTCCTTTAGTCAATATCAAGACCAGTACACCTTTTGCTTTATCTATACAACCTAATCCTAATAATGGAAAATTTAGTATCCTGGCAAACAGTAAACTAAAAGGAAGAGCAAGTCTAAAAGTATATAATACCAAGGGGCTGATCATTCTAGATGAGGAAATTGAACAAATAGATGATTATCAGAGTACCTTGGATCTAAGTCAGTATCCAAAGGGAATCTATCTAATCCAAATCAGTACAGACAGTTCTACCGAAAGCAAAAGGATGCTTTTTAAATAATATTCAGATTTGTAGTTGCATAACATTTTTCAAATATGTAAATTTGCACTCGCGATAAGAAAATAGGTAGCCTATATTATTTAGATGCTTAATTTTTCAATCGCTCCGGGTCCTATAGCTCAGTTGGTTAGAGCACCTGACTCATAATCAGGTGGTCCAAGGT
>CAYQRA010000905.1:0-2851 GCA_964419315.1 uncultured Saprospiraceae bacterium
ATACCTTTGTGATAAGCCGCGTAAACATTCATTCCAAAACTAGCGGTACTTGGTACTTCATAATACAAACCTTTCTTTTCGATGCCTCCCATTTTTTCTCCTAGTCGGAAGAATTTCTTTAAATTTTCTTCATTCCCATAAGACATCATCATTACAAATTCGGGGAAAGTTTGTTTCTTGAGTTCTTGTTTTTCCGTGGCATTAAATTCTTCATCGTATTCATAAGTCGTTACCATATTTTCAAACTCCCGCATTCCCGTAAAGGCCAAACAAAAGTCCCCTTTAAAAAACTCGTAAATTGCTTCCTCATCAATAATAATATCCAAGATACCCAACATATCATCGGCCATAGGGCCAGCCATTGGGATAGATTCTAGCATGGGCATCATCAATGCCTTACCTTCTCGCATGGCATTTTCCATATTGTAATTGAAAAACATATACCCTAAAAGATTTTCTCCTTTGAGGTATTTCTTGAATTTTTTATTGGGCTTTGCATCTACGCTGGCTCGCATATAATTCATCCAGGCATCGTTCATCATCATTTCTGATTTGACATCAATTAGACCTGGATCAAAATTCATTCTCATAGAAAGGAAAGCCTCTCCGTACAAACCTTGATAAGCATTCATAAGTGCCCCCATCGTCGGGTCTATATCGGTAAGGTCTGACATTCCCAATTCCTGAATAAACTTATAATCCAACCAGAAATTAACATCATTTCTTTTGGCCAGGTGTTTGGCAAAATTAGCATTACTCAGCAGGGAACTATCTCTTGAAATTTTAAAAAGACTATTGGTAAATTGATCTAAGACAGCTGCCTTCCTTATCGCAAAATCCTTATCGCTTTCGCCACCTCCGACATCTGCATTGATATCAAGTTCTTCCCAGTTCCATTCTTCAGTAGGCAGGCTTTCTTTCTCCCCTTTTTTTACATTAACCTCATTTTCGCCAAGCTCTGTTTCCGCTGGCTTATCTTCTCCGTAGGTGGATCCACTATATTCATCACTTCCCCAATCATAACTCTCTTCTTCGACAATCTGTTTAATATCAATGGAAGTCATCACCGCCACTTGGTCGTTCCACGAAACAGAACCATCTTCTGTAAATGCAGTAGTCATTCCATCCTTGGTTTCCATACGGATTCCTTTCTCTGCGTTCATCAATGTGGTCTTGAAAAAATCGGAGAAAGTAGCGGGGTCGGATAATTTAAACAGGTAGGAATAATAGGTTCCGGCATCGGAGTATTTCATGAAAAAATAACTATCCTGATTAAAGTCCATCCCGTATTGAGCTGGATTATTGATGGCATCATTCATCACTCCAGATTGTTCTTCATTGATGCCTTTTGCCATTTCCATCATCATTTCTTTGCAGAATTCCAATTGCTTCAAAGCATTGACATCTACCTTGGCATTCATAGACGAGGGATTAAAACCTACGACCATGGTAGCATCGGCAGGAATATATTGCAGCAGGTTCTGAGCAAAGAGGGAGGAGTTGAAAAATAAAAAAACAATCAAGAAGTTTAAAGTGGCTTTTCGGATCATAATCAAAGGGTTGAAGGTGAGGACTGAGGTAGCAGTTGTTTACTAAAACGAAATCTTATTATCCAGCAATATTTCTTTTTTGACTAATTGTGCAATACTTGCCTGCAACATCACAGATTTTTTACTAGGGGAAAGCATTGCTTTTTCATTGCTGATTTTTTTTACCGGTTTTGGGAAACGAAAAATACTAATCAGCCGAGCAGTATCCATCATATATCGTCTAGTGAGACTGGCTTCATCATAAATAACTGCCTCTATTGGGTACTTAAAATATCGATCAAATTGATTCCCGGTGTATTGGAAATTTTCTTCCTTGAGGGTTTGATAATCACTTCGGTTAAAAACTTCTGCCAATTCATTAATCGCCTGATTCAAAACATTGACATTGCTAAAATCGCCGCTAAAGGAAAATATAAAACTTTCAAAGTCTCGCTTTACAATTACATTAGACATCCCCTCGATGCCTTTCAAAGTCCGGTCAAACAAATCCAACTCTCTATCCAACTCTGCCCGACTAGGCACTCGCATTCCTTCCACCTCATCCATCTTCATATAATTGATCAGGCTTTTTCGGCTTTCTGATAAATTGATCGTCACCTTTAATTTTCCGGAGCCATCTTCTAGGATGTTCACTTCTTCCGTGATTTCGAAACAAGAGGAAAACAAAACCAGGACAGCTACGAGGACCGAGATATGTAGGGTAAATTTCATGCTTAACTTTATAAAAATGTGGTCAATAATGTACTTGCCTTCACTAAAACGATTCGGAGTATGATTTAGTCTCCTCCTGGTCTCCTTAATCTTACAATCGCAATATTGACCACACTTAAATATTACAGCCCCAAAGCTGCAGGATTCATTCCCATGTTGGAAAAACCACCATCGTGATAGAGGTTTTGCATGGTTACATAACGGGTATAATCGGAGAATAAACTGACACAGTAATCTGCGCAAGAACCTGCCGGAGCATTCCCTAATGGAGACATTTTATCCGCATAATCAAAAAACTCTTGAAAGCCTTTGACTCCACTACCCGCAGTCGTCATCGTAGGCGATTGAGAGATCGTATTGACTCTTACCTTGTTTCGCGTGCCATAGTGATAACCAAAGCTACGGGCAAAAGATTCCAATAAGGCCTTGGATTCCGCCATTTCATTATAATCAGGGAAGGTTCGTTGTGCCGCAATATAGGTCAAAGCCAAGATAGAACCCCAATCATTCATGGCATCCATCTTCCAAAGCGTTTGCATGGTTTTGTGGAAAGAGATGGCGGAGATGTCAAAAGTCTTTTGCATCCAATC
>CAYQRA010000906.1:0-2843 GCA_964419315.1 uncultured Saprospiraceae bacterium
GGTGAAATTATTTTTTTAGGTACATTTCTAGTTAGTGGTAGCAATTATACGTAAAATGTTTGATTTTAGTTAGTTAAAGGTGTCGATATTTCCTTATATGTTAATGGTTTAACTTTGAAAATAAAGCTGAAAATAGGCTAGAGACGTCGTGTTTTCGGGGGAAAACCCTATTGCTTTCCCTTGAAAAACAGGTCCGCTATTATTTAGCTAACTAAAATGCCTGACGAATTTGAAAAGGTGGTATTTTGGGGGCCATTTAGACGGGGCTGATTGGCTTAAAGGAGGACTTTATCTACTAAGCCGCATGCTCTACATTAAATTCCTTCCTGCAATCTCCGCATTTGTTCCATAAAAGCAGGGCGACGTCTTCTAGAGACTTCGATTTTCTTACCATCAATCATCACCAAGTAGCCACCATCTCCTTTGACAAACTTTCTCATGTAGTTGAGGTTGATCAAATGGCTCTTATGTACTCGGTAAAAATTGACACCGGATAGCATCTCTTCATAAGCTTTGATCGTCTTCGAAGCGGTAATGCGTTCGCCGGACTTGAGGTGGATATGGGTATAATTGTCTTCCGCTTCACAGCGAATAATGTCTTTGATATTGATAAAATAAATACCATCCAAGGCGGAGATACTCATTTTTTCAAAGGCATTAGGATTATTGTACATTTGATTGAATACTTCCAATCGTTGATTGATCTTATGAACACTTCCCACTCTGATTCTACTAACCGATTCTTTCAATTCATCCGGATCAATCGGCTTGATGATAAAACCAATAGAACTGTATTGACAAGCTTTTACCGCAAATTTTTCATAGGCGGTTACGAAAATAATATCAAAACTAATTTCTTCCAATTGATTGAGCAGTTGGAAAACCAAACCATCCGGTAGGTTGATGTCGAGAAAAGCAACATCCGGAGTGATGGCAGGATCTTTTAATAATTTTAGTCCCGTTTCGATACTTACCGCTTCGCCAACAACTTCTACTTGTTCGCAGTATTTGCTCAGTAAGTTCTTGAGATTATTCATTCCCTTAACCTCGTCTTCAATGATAACTGCTTTGATCATATTATGGTATGATTTTGATCTGGGGCTATTCCACCGAAACCTATTTTCTTCTAGATCTGAAGAGAAAGATTAGGAGAGAATAATCCCAATTTATAATGGGTTGATAAACTTGGATTTCAGAATTGTTGTTAAAGGGTTTTGCAAAAATACAAAAAATGTAACATTATAAGAAGTTATGATATGAAAGAATTGAGATAAAATTTTCTTTAGATAAGTCGCGATTAAGGAGGGCTTATTTTGCTAAAGGGTAAAAGATCTTGGCTTTTGCAAAGTATTACTTACATTTATGGATTGAAGAAATCTAAAAGGACTTCATTAATAATAATTTTGGTTAACAATGTCGAGCGGAAAAGTTCCTGGTTTTAATCCTACAAAAGAAAAGATTCACGAAATAATCTTCGAAGCAGATACGCCTCTGGGAAAAGCTTTCGATGTTGTTTTAATGGTCTTGATCATCGCAAGTGTCATTGTGGTAATGTTGGAAAGTGTAACGGAGATCAATACGGATTATAAAAGCTTATTCATCGTATTGGAATGGGTTTTTACTATCTTTTTTACGATCGAATATGGCCTCAGAATCTACTGTGTTTATCGCCCTTGGAAATACATCACAAGTTTTTTTGGTATCATTGATTTGTTGGCAATCATCCCAAGTTTTTTAAGTTTGATTTTACCCGGTGCCCAATACCTACTGACGATACGAGCAATGCGTTTGATGCGGGTTTTTCGAATCTTTAAGTTAGTGAAATTTTTAAGAGAAGGAAGTGTCATTATCAAAGCGCTGAAAGCTAGTCGTGCTAAGATTACGGTTTTTATTGTTTTTATTTTATTGATGGTCGTAATCGTCGGTTCTATGATGTACTTGATTGAAGGAGGGGTAGAAAACTCTGGCTTTACGAGTATTCCTCGATCCGTTTATTGGGCTATTGTAACCTTGACTACTGTTGGGTATGGAGACATTGCACCAAAGACGGAGATTGGACAATTTTTGGCCGCCATCGTTATGATTTTAGGATATGCGGTAATCGCTGTTCCTACTGGGATTGTTTCCTCAGAGATCATCTCTGTTGCTGGAAATGAGAAGGATGCTGCGGGAAATAAACTTCAAGTCGATTCTACCAATACTCAAGTTTGCCGATATTGTACGGCTGAAGGTCATGACGATGACGCGCTATACTGCAAAATTTGTGGAGAAAAATTGAATGAAGATTTAGAAACCTAATACCGCCTTGCATAGGACTTGACGGTAACTATTTCAAAGTTCACTAACTCTATTCCTGCACTTCCCAAGTATGGTCGGCCATTAATTTTGCAGAAGCCACAAAATCATAAGGCATATTTCCACCCCATTCCTCTGGCGCCACCATCGATAAGACGAAAAGTTCTTCCTCGTTTTTAATCTTTTTATACAAATGGTAAATATGACCAATCAGCGGTTTGAAATTGATATCAGAGCGATAGATCTGTTCTGAAATTTCTACACGATCATGAATCGCTTGTGCTTGCTTGGCCAATAAGTTTACTTGTTCTCGGATTTGATCAAGTTGGGTATTGGTCTGCTCATACATCGCTTCCACCGCAAGGCCTTTGACTCGGCCTTTATCAATAGGTTTGATCACTGCACCACCAACGGTATGTGCATAAGGAAGTAAATGCGGATTTTCCGCTATTTTATCTTTGTCAATTGGATTGACAAATTCTTTTTTAGACTCCGTTTTTTTTGCTTCGCTTTTCTTTTGATTATCCATTAGATCTATCTTTTCCGTA
>CAYQRA010000907.1:0-2839 GCA_964419315.1 uncultured Saprospiraceae bacterium
CCGCCAACTATCCCGATGAAGGAATGCTGACTATTTTTAATAATGGCAATGGTCGACCAGGTGATTTTTATTCTTCGGCGGAGCGGATTGCGCCGCCCTTGGATGCCGATGGGCATTATCTGTTGGAAGCAGGTCAAGCTTTTGGGCCAAGCAGTCCTAGCCTTATTCTGGATTGGTTGGAAGGAGAACGCTTTTACTCAGGGATCATGAGTGGAACTCATGCCTTGGCCAATGGAAATCAGATGATTTCGGTCGCTAATGGTGGTCATTTCTTTGAATTGACTCCTGACGGAACACTCGTTTGGGACTATGTCAATCCCGTTAGTAATAATGGCCCCGTCATTCAGGGCAGTACCGTGGCCTTTCAAAGTGTATTTAGGGCCACGCGGTACGCGGAAGATTTTGCGGCCTTTGCAGACAAAGATCTAAGTCCCTCGGAGCCTTTGGAAAAAGATCCCCTACCTTCCGATTGTAAAATCTATAGTGACTTAGACGTTGCCACCGAAAACCAAATAGTTCTAGAAGACATTGAAGTACAAAACAATCCTTTTACAGATTATTTATTATTAAAAAACGACCAATACAAGAACCTTGAAGTTTTCATTTTTGATGTACTTGGGAGACCTGTTTTTCAGAGGAAGGGCAATTCAGTTATTTGGGAAATCCCGAGTCAGGATTGGCTGAAAGGCTGGTATATTATTATGGCGACAGAAAAAGAAACAGGTAAAATCTGGAGAAAAAAACTGATCAAACTTTAACGGCAATAAGATAAGAGGCTTCTCTAAAAGGATAATAAGGTTAGTCATAAGTTACCTTTCTCACCAATAGTATAATTATCAAAATTACAATTAGGAAAATAACTCCTAATAAAAAAGACTCTTTTTGATCCGATAAAAAGTAGTTGAAATTATAAAGCAAAAAGCCTATAAAAATAATCAAATACACACTTCCCATTATTTGGTTAAACTTCATCTTCCTGCTTTTATGCTAGATAATTGGTTTGACTAAAGCCGATCAAAAGAAGATGCATGGAATACTTCAGCTCCAAGCCCCTCCTTGCCTTAATTAGGTCATTAAACATTATCAAATAACAGACCAGCCTTCCCTAAAGTTTTGACAAAAAATCAAAAATTCTTCAAATGTCTTAATCATTGCCAATGGCATACTAGACAAACCGAATATGGAACTTCCTCTCTGGTATACACCAAAGAAAAAAATACGCGCACAAATCATGCAGGTTATTTAAGATCAAACGTCATTTCTGCAAAATCGGTGCGATTAGTGAGACTCCAAGTACCATTCTCCCAATTCTTTTTTAGTTTTGGTCAGACAAATAGGAAGAATATTTCTAAGCCAAAAATTCAAGACATTATATGGTGGTTTATTAAAAAAATAAATTTACTTCCGCCAAAGCACTTATCCCCCGTATAAAATTTAGTAGATCATAAAAAAATCTAACTAAGTTTAAAATTTAACATAAGCTAGGTGTCGTTTTTACACTATTAATTTAATTGGAAAAACAATAGATATTTAGCTTTTAGCGCATTAAATTTGTGTATAATTTTAAAACTATACCCCATTTCTCAACGTATAAATGATCAATAAGAAATCAATTCAATTCTATTTATTTTTTATTCAAAGTACTAGATATGTTTTGCGTTCCATTTTTTATTCTAGGAAGTGGTTTAGTGACTTTGGTTCCACATTTTAATCAATACACTGGATCGTACAGATAAAACCATCTTTAAAAGTTCTTTAAAATTAAACACGAGTATGAAAGTTTTAAGTGATAAAAACCACTTGACCAACCTCCAGCCTGCCAATTTGGTAGAAAGAACCATTACAGAAAAACAAGGAAAATTAAGTAGCTCGGGCGCGCTAGTTATCAATACTGGCAAATTTACAGGACGTTCTCCCCAAGATCGTTTCATTGTAAACGATGCTTCTACAGTCGACACCGTCGATTGGGGAGCGATCAATATTCCAATTGATGGAGCGCACTTTGACACCTTGCACGATAAGATCGTTACTTATGCCAATTCTTTGGATCAAGTATATGTGAGAGATGTTCAAGCTGGTGCGAATCCAAACTATCGGCTCAATGTTCGGGTACACACCGAATTCCCTTGGCAAAATCTTTTTGCCTACAATATGTTTCTAAGACCTAATGCAAAAGAATTAGCCTCCTTCGAACCAGACTGGCAAATCCTTGCCTTCCCTTCCGTTCTCGCAGATCCAAAGATTCACGGAACTCGACAGGAAAATTTTGCCATCATCAACTTTACCAAAAAAACCATCATTATTGGTGGAACGGCTTATACTGGTGAAATCAAAAAAGGCATTTTCTCAGTACTGAATTATTTGTTGCCTATAGAAAATAACGTACTACCAATGCACTGCTCGGCCAATGTAGGATCGGAAGGAGACACCGCTCTTTTCTTTGGTCTTTCTGGTACCGGA
Organism: uncultured Saprospiraceae bacterium; assembly: GCA_964419315.1. Lineage (GTDB taxonomy): Bacteria > Bacteroidota > Bacteroidia > Chitinophagales > Saprospiraceae > CALLVY01. The sequence continues at coordinate 2,461 of CAYQRA010000907.1, forward strand.
AAAACGACTTTATCCAATGATCCTGCTCGTCGCCTAATTGGTGATGATGAGCACGGTTGGTCCAAAGAAAGTGTCTTTAATTTTGAAGGAGGCTGTTATGCCAAAACGATAGATTTATCTGCGACCAAGGAACCACAGATTTACAATGCCATCAAATTTGGAGCAATGTTGGAAAACATTGGTTTTATGGAAGATGGATGTACCCCGAATTATGAAGATACTTCGATCACGCAAAATACGCGAGTAAGTTATCCGATTTACCACATCGATAATATCATGTTTAAGTCTCGTGGAGATATTCCTGAGAATATTTTCTTTTTGACTTGTGATGCTTTTGGTGTATTGCCTCCAATTAGCAAACTGACTCCAGAGCAAGCCA
>CAYQRA010000908.1:0-2835 GCA_964419315.1 uncultured Saprospiraceae bacterium
AGTCCGTTGTCGTGGGAGCTGGTAATGTAGATTGTTCTACATTCGATGCAAATATTTCCATGTTTCCAACAAGCTGCTTTGAGGGGACAGATGGATCTGCTGTCGCAACAGCTTCTGGAGGTTTAGAACCTTACACTTATGTTTGGAGCAACTCGGACACAGGACCCGCAACTTCAACGGGGCTTTCTGCTGGCTTAGTGATAGTCACGATCACGGATGCCAATAATTGTATTGTAATCGAAGAAATTGAAATTACTCAGCCACCAGAATTGGGAGCTACTTTTTCTATCATGAATGAGTCTTCTCCCGGAGCAATGGATGGATCGGTAACCGCTACAGGGACGGGAGGTACCCCAGGTTATTCTTATGAATGGAACCCCGGAGCCATTCCTGGAGCAACGCTTTCAGGAGTTACAGGTGGAACTTATTTTGTAATTGTCACGGATGATAATAATTGTACTTGGACGATGCCTGTGGTCATTGAAACGGAGACGGTAGACTGTTCCGGTTTTGATGCATTTGTTTCTAGTGAGGATATTATTTGTTTTGGTGAAAATAATGGAACGGCCACTGCAAATGCTAATGGTGGAACCATGCCTTATAATTATGTCTGGAGCAATTCGGATACTGGTCCGTTTGCGGATAACCTCCCACCAGGTTTGATTCTTGTGACCGTTACGGATGCCAATGGTTGTACTTTTATTGCAGAAAACTTTATCAATGAACCTCCACCATTAAATATTATGCTCGATATAACTGCAGCGACATCAACTGTAGGAGGAATTATTCTGGTGGATGTCACTGGGGGGACCCCTGGGTATACTTATGATTGGTCAGATTTGTCGGGCCCAAATAATATAGAAGATCGATTTGATCTTACTCCAGGGATTTATAGTTTGACCGTAACGGATAGTAATGGTTGTACGATAGTAGAAAATGATATTCCTGTATTGGACAATGTAGATTGTTCTAATTTTTCAGTAATGGTTTTTGCTGAATTAGATAACCCTTGTTTTGGAGATACCGAAGGAATCGCTGTTGCCTCTGCAACTGGTGGAACCATGCCTTACGAATATATTTGGAGTAATGCTGATGTTGGCCCGACTGCCTTTAATCTCCCCGGAGGTGTCGTTACGGTCACGGTTACCGATGCCAATGATTGTACCTTCATTGAAAGTGTAACTATTTTTGAACCCAATGAATTACAAATAAGTCAATTGGTTACTCCGGAGAGTGGCCCCGGTGTGGGGGATGGAATTATATTGATTAATGTTACTGGTGGAACGATGCCTTATAATTATGATTGGACGGATATTCCAGGGACTAATGATGTTGAAGATCGACTTGCTGTAAGCGGAGGAAGTTATGAAGTATTGGTGACGGATGCCAATGGTTGTAGTTTAGTAGAGCAAGTGAATGTATCTACAGGAACAGTAGACTGTTCTTCTTTCATGGTAAGTCTCGATCAAACAGATGTGTCTTGCTTTGGTTTAGAGAATGGAACGGCTATCGCCAATCCTGTTGGTGGAATGATGCCTTATAATTATACCTGGAGTACGGCAGACACTACTCAAATGATTGTTAATTTACCTCCGGGTTTTGTCAGTGTTACCGTTACAGATAATAATGGCTGTACCTTTGAGGGAGAGACGATAATATTACAACCAGATCTTTTACAAGTATCTACTTCGGTAACTAATGAAAGTTCAGTTGGCGCCAATGATGGTAGCATCACTGCTAGTCCTATTGGTGGTACAATGCCTTATAGTTACACTTGGGATCCTCCTAATGTTGGACCAACCATTTCTGGTCTAGCACCGGGAACCTATGGGCTAACCGTAACGGATGCCAATGGATGTACCGTTGAAACGACTGCCGAGGTAGAAACCGGACAAGTGGATTGTAGTACTTTAATTAGTTTTGTGAGTACCGTCCCAGTGACCTGTGGAGGCGGATCAGACGGTATTGCTGCCGTCGTGGTTAATGGTGGAACAGATCCCTATAATATTGTTTGGGAAAATGGACAAACAGGAATTACGGCTACTAGTTTACCTGCGGGTCCAATAGGAGTAACCATAACGGATGCCAATAATTGTACGATTGAAAATGAAGGGGTAGTAGAAGAACCCGATCCAGTCACCGTTACCATTTCTCATACCGATGAAACTACTGATGGTCTTAATGATGGAACGGCTACCGCAATGGGAGTTGGAGGTACGCCACCTTATACCTACGATTGGGGATTCAGTTCCAATGCGATGATCACTGGTCTATCACCAGGCGTTTATGTCGTTATTGTGATGGACTCTAAAGGTTGTAGTACGACAGGAACCGTTGAAATTATGCAAGGTCAAATGGGTTGTACTTTGACGGGGAGTATTACCGGAAGCGCTGTATCCTGTAATGGTGCGCAAGATGGAATGGCTACCGTTACACCATTTGATGGTACAGCTCCTTTTACCTTTGTTTGGAGTAATAGCGATACTGGTGATACCGCCAATAACCTTCCTGCGGGGCCTGTATTTGTAACCATCACAGCAGCGGATAACTGTACATTTATTGCCGAAGGATTTATAGAAGAACCAGATGTTTTAACGGCTCAAGCTACCGGAGTTGATGAGAGTGTTTTGGGAGCGTCCGATGGGTCTGCTTCTGCGGCAGGTTCTGGAGGTACGGCACCTTATACTTATGATTGGGGGACTGCCGGAACTGGGCAGATGATTGACAATTTGATGCCTGGCTTATATACCGTTACGGTTACGGATTCACGTGGATGTACTGCCGAGGCTGAAGTTTTTATAGAAGTAGGACCACCTGACTGTACCATTACTTTGG
>CAYQRA010000909.1:0-2825 GCA_964419315.1 uncultured Saprospiraceae bacterium
CAAAAAAGCGTCTAGAAATCTCCTTTTGACGGGAAGATATACCATCAAAGAGACCAATCGCAGCCTATTTGCAAACCTAGGTATTGCCAGAGCAGAAGCACTAAAGAGTCGCTTGATTCGCTTGGGCCTTGACGGTGATCGTATTGAAACCCGTAGTACCAAAGTCGACCATATATACTTTCAAGGAGGAAGTGCACTTGGGCTAGTAAGTTTCAAGAGCATTGACCGAGATCGTTTTTCTCAGTAAGATGAACTTAATGGTAAGCCAGTAAAGAAACGCTTAACAATCTATCGGGAGAATTGATCTTAACCTGCTTTAAGTATTTACTTTTGGATGGTGTTTTCCAGACAAAAAACCCGCAGCAAGAAGTTTTTTTAGTATTATTTGCTAAATTAGTTATTTGGTTTTCAATTGATTACAAATAATTAAAGTAATTACTTTGTTCCTTCATTGTCTAATTATGATACTATTTTCAATGCCGGTTTTTTTATTGATGCTTGGAGCTGCCATTTTGGGCTTCCTCATTGCTTGGACTTGGATTCGTACCAAAATCGACCAAATGCAAGGGAATATGATGAACCAACAGGAACAGTTTCTGAGTCTGCAGCAAAATTATCAGGACCTTTTGGATCATTCTAATGCTCGACAAGGAGAAAAGGAAAAATTGATTCAAAAAATTGATAACCAACAATTACAATTGGCCCAGCTTAAAGTCATTCACAAGCAATTGAAAGAGGATAAAGTATTTATAAGCCAAGAATTGGAAGATTTACAAAAAAAGAAATCTAAAGGCTTAGCCCTCCCCCGCCAGATTACAGGGGAATTGGCAAGTTTGAAATCTCAAATTGATGAACTGACTCAGGAAAAAGAGAATTGGCGAGAAAAATACATGATCATTCGGGATGCGAATGACGAACATATTGCCAAATTGAGCGCCATAGGAAAGGATTCCGGAATAGAAGAAGAATTGGAAGAGCCCAACATTAATACGAGTAAAATCGATTGGCGAGAAGAGTTTCACCAAATGCAATTGCAGCTCAATCAAAAACTGCAAGAATACCAAGATGCCAATAAAAAACTTCGGAGGGAATACACCGAAATGAAAGAGCATTATTTGGAGGAAACCAAAGAACAGAAAAACAATATTGAAAAAGGGGGAAACGCTATTGAATCCCTAGAAAAAAAGAAAAAATGATTCTTGCTTTCTTAAAACAAGAATCTAAAGAATAAAGTAGAAGTAGTATCAGTAATTTTGATGACCCTGTCGCATTTATTTGTAGCAGGGTCATTTTGGTTTTAATTTTCTCCCTAAACCCCCAATAAATTAGGTTCTCTCGCTTCCTACAAACCAAACTATCCAAGTAGCAAAACTTTAATCTCCCTTTCTTGTTCAATCAGCAGTAAAAACTTGTTTGGGATTGCCCAACTTCTATGTATATTTGCGGCAAATTATTCAGCTTAGTAAAAAACAGAAATAATGAAATACGACTTAATAGTTATCGGAAGCGGACCTGGCGGATACGTAGCGGCCATTAGAGCTTCTCAATTGGGCCTAAAAGTAGCAGTAGTAGAAAGAGAAAGCCTTGGCGGAATATGCCTTAATTGGGGCTGTATCCCTACCAAAGCTTTGCTGAAAAGTGCTCAAGTATTCGAATACATCAACCATGCCTCGGATTATGGAATTAGTGTAAAAGGTGCCAAAGCTGATTTTGATGCGGTGATCGCTAGAAGTCGTGGAGTAGCAGATGGGATGAGCAAAGGAATCAATTTCTTATTTCGCAAAAATAAAATTGATGTTTTAGAAGGAAATGGTAAAGTAGCCAGAGGTAAAAAAGTAGAAGTAACCGACAAGGACGGTAAAATGACTGCTTATGATGCGACTAACATTATCATTGCCACGGGTGGTCGAGCAAGATCATTGCCTAACCTGCCAATGGATGGTAAAAAAATCATTGGTTACCGAGAAGCAATGACGCTTCCTAAAATGCCTAAGAAAATGGTAATCGTGGGTGCCGGAGCCATCGGTGTTGAATTTGCCTATTTCTATAATGCCATGGGCACAGAAGTGACAGTAGTCGAGTTTATGGCACAAGGCTTGGTTCCAAGAGAAGATCCTGAAATTTCTAAAGAATTGGGCAAGTCTTTCCGCAAGGCTGGCATTAAAGTATTGGCCAATACCTCGGTAGAAGCCGTAGACACCAAAGGCAAAGGATGTAAGGTTACAGTGAAAAGCCGCAAAGATGAAAAAACAGAAGTCATTGACTGCGATGTCGTTTTATCTGCGGTAGGTGTTTCTCCAAATACAGAAAATATTGGCTTAGAAGCTTTGGGCATCGAAACCGATCGTGGCCAAATTAAGGTAAATGAATATTACCAAAGTAATGTCGCTGGAATCTATGCGATTGGTGATGTGGTGGCTGGTCAAGCATTGGCCCACGTGGCTAGTGCAGAGGGAATCATCTGTGTAGAAAAAATCGCTGGACACCACCCTGCCCCACTAGATTATAATAATATCCCAGGGTGTACTTATTGTTCGCCAGAAATTGCTTCGGTTGGTTATACGGAGCAAGGAGCAAAAGATGCTGGCTTCGAAATTAAAGTCGGTAAATTTCCTTTCTCTGCCTCTGGAAAAGCAAGTGCATCTGGTGCGAAACAAGGATTTGTAAAAGTTATCTTTGATGCCAAATATGGAGAGTTTTTAGGAGCGCATATGATTGGAAGTAATGTTACCGAAATGATTGCGGAAGTCGTTGCTGCCAGAAGACTCGAAACCACTGGACATGAGATCATCAAAACGGTACACCCTCACCCTACGATGAGTGAG
>CAYQRA010000910.1:0-2823 GCA_964419315.1 uncultured Saprospiraceae bacterium
GTGGAAACCAAAACTTTATTTACCAATTGGATCGTATTGGTAGATGATTTTGGAGATGCTTATAAGCAAGAGAAAAAGATTCAATTCAAAACGGGAGATGCGCCTAATTTCATTCCGCTAAGTAATATCGCCTACAGTTATCCCATCCATAGTCAATTCAATTTTCTGAAAGACGAAAGTACGGAGGGCTATTTTAAAATGATCCAAGGACAAGATTATTTATTCGATGGTACGAATGCTGGAGAGTGGGTGCAAAAGATGAGAATGATTCAAAATGGAAGAATCGTAAAACAACTCGACTTTACTTATAACGCCTCAGAGAATACCGTGAACTTTCAAATCCCTGCGAATGAATTAGCGAATAGCACCATCACCCAAATGGTCTTGGTTGCGATTCCAGCGACCTCCGAGGCGGCTGTGGATGCCAATGTGATTATGCAAGAAACCAATATCGTATACAATCAAAGTTTAGACGGAGAAGAAGCGGACCCAGAGGAAGATTTTACTTCGATTTTATTGAGACAAAGATCTCTAGAAAATCAAGCTCAAAATCTAAATGAAGAAATGATGCTGGCCATTAATTTCCGAACGAGTCGCTACAGTACCCTTGACCAAAAAATTAATGCGATGTCCACTTTTGAATGGTCTACTTCAACTTTGATCAGTGGTACCGTAAATGCGGATGGAAGCGAATCAGGATTGTTTATTTCTGGCTTTGGAATGGATTGGAATGGCCCTGAGATGTTTGACAAATTTGAAATGCATGGGTATCATAATCCGGCTGGAACCTTCATTGAACCTTTGATCAGTTTGGAAGCGGATTTAAGTAAAACGGGTACGAATGGAAACAAGGAATGGTACGACGATGAAACCTATGAAAAGATGTCCAAACATTTACCCTCCTCCACTTTCCCTGTCACCTGGCGACCAACTGCTAAATATGGATCGATTCCAAGCAAGGCTTTTTACCTCAATCAAAAAGAAGCCTTCAATGAAAGAGTTTTAACAGACGAAGAGGTTCGAAATAATTCAGCCGTATTTAACGCCTCTCGCGCCAGATTGCAATTCAAAGTGCCTTTTTATCTCGCGCTTGACCACAATCAATTTAAGCAAGATGTGGCCTTTCACTATATGAACAGAGAGATTCCTCAAGAGATGAAAGATTTCATGTTGTGGCGTTTCAAAGATCCATACACTGGTAGATATAAATTTAATGTCAGCTACCGAAAACCGGCTGGACCAGTCACTTTAAGTACAAATAAAAACATTGACCATAATTAATCCCTCCTTCTAATGAAAAAATTAGTAACAAAGTATTATATGAAAAATCCCACCCAATTTCCTTGGCTCTTGGTATTGCTTTTTTTGCAATGCTCCATAGCTGGAATTTTTGCACAATCCAATGCGGAAATAAATCATGGTTTGAAATTAGTTGGAACCGTCATTGATGAATCGATTCACTTGCGATGGGCACCGACCTCCTTGGGAGTCTGGAAAGAATCCAACAAAGTGGGCTATGTGGTCGAAAGATTTACAGTTCGTCGGGAGGATCAAATACTGTCCTTGGCCGAAAGGCAAGAAGGAACGATTCTAACTTCACCGGCACTAAAACCAATGGAGGAGGAAGAAAAGTGGAAAAGCTTGATGAGTCGAAATGACAATGCCGCCATTGCCGCACAAGCTTTGTACGGAGAATCCTTTGCTATCACGGATCAAAGTTTGGGATTGTCAGGAGCCATTGACCAACAACAAAATAGATTTTCATTTGGCCTATTTGCTGCTGATCAATCTTTGGAAGTGGCCAATGCTTTAGGTTTGTATTGGAAGGATGATCAGGTGAAAAAAAATGAATATTATCTATACAAGGTTTATCCTTCCGCTCCGATCTCAGGGATGTCTATTGATACGGGTTATGTTTATTTGGGGATCAATGATGCTTTTGAATTGCCAAAAATTATGGACGTCGAAACCAGTTTTGATAATAAGATTGTTTACATCAGTTGGGATAAAGTTTTAAGTTCAAAATTCTATTCGAGTTATATCGTAGAGCGTTCGCTGAACGGAGGAAACTTTGAAGCCATCAATGCCTTACCCTATGTAGGGATGGACCAAGAAAAGGGGAGTGCGGATCGTATTCTGATGATGGACTCACTGGAAGTGAATGACCAAACCTACGCTTACCGGGTTATTGGTAAAACTATTTTTGAAGAACTTAGTCCTGCTTCTGATCCTTCGGAAGGCAAAGGAATTAATCCAAAAGTAGCTGCACCGGCTATCGAAAGTGTTCTGATGGTTGACGAGAATAAATTTGGCATCACTTGGGATTTTTTGGATGCCAATGAAGCAGAGATTTCTGGATTTGAATTGCATCGTGCATCAACAGATGCTGGCCCTTATGTAAAAATATCAAACGGAAATCTCATTGCTAAGCAGCTCCGTTATATGATCGATGAAAATCCCTTGCCCGTTAATTATTACAAAGTCGTAGCGATTGATAAATACGAAAGAAGCATTAACTCCTATACCGCCTTAGCTCAATTGGATGATGAAGATCCGCCAGCAGCACCAAATGGATTAAGAGGGAAGGTGATGGAAGATGGGGAACTGGTTATTTCCTGGACAAAAAATGAAGAAGCCGATGTTTTGGGTTACCGCGTATTTATCGCCCACCACAAACAAAGCGAACAATACATTCAGATCACGTCCAAGCCGATTGCTCAAAATTTTCTTACGCATCTTCTGCCACTCAACACCTTAGACGAGGAAGTCTTTGTAAAAATAAGAGCCGTAGATTATCGACACAATCCTTCTGAATTCTCTGAA
>CAYQRA010000911.1:0-2820 GCA_964419315.1 uncultured Saprospiraceae bacterium
GTTGAAAACGGATCACAAAACGATCGGTCAAAGTCAAACCTGCCGCTGCGGCCATTCGATCAATATCTAAAGGTGGATGAGCTCCAAGTAAGGAATTACACCATTCGTCTGGAAAGAGACCAAGGACTCGGGTAAAATTATCGCCACCATCATCGCTAAAATAGATGCCATCATCGGCCTGCGTTTGATCAAAATAATCCCCCATCCAAAAACTCATTTCTACATTGGTCTCCGCCGATAAATCGAGATGTAAATCGAAAGCATTGCTTGTAAAAGGGCCATCGCAGCGGCGGCCAATCGCTATCGCGGGGCTATTCCCAACACCTGCACTGTTGACCACTTCTACAAAATTCATGGGACCGGTAATGGCGCTTCCTGCATTAATCGTACTGGTCAGATCTGCAAAATTCCATGCCCAAGAATCTTTTATTAGCCCCAAGTCAAAATCATCTTCAAAAGGTAACTTTGCATAGACCAAGCCTGGATCATAAACCTTTACTTCATCTAAATAAAAACCATCACTAGAATTATCACTACCTCCAGAAAAATCTTGATTCCCCATTTGTTGAAAACGGATCACAAAACGATTCGTAAAAGCCAAACCTGCCGCTGCTGCCATCCGGTCAATGTCTAGTGGTGGATGCTGTCCATATAGGGAATTGCACCATTCTCCTGGAGAAAAATCAAGGACTTTAGTAAAATTAGCACCCCCATCATTACTAAAATAAAGGCCATCATCTACTTGGGTTTCATCGAAATAATCGGCCATCCAAAAGGTCATTTCTACATTGGATTCTCCTGACAAATCAAGGTGCAAGTCAAAGGCATTGCTTACAAAATTTCCATCACATACTCGTCCCATCAGCACACCGGGATTATTAAATCCGCGCCCTGCATTATTTGCGACGCCCACATTTCCCATCGGACTGGTAGGAGCAAAACCGGTATTAACAGTGGTGCTTGCATCTGCAAAATTCCAAGCCCAAGAATCTTTTAAAACGCCTAGATCAAAATCATCTTCAAAAGGCAATGGAGCATACTTCAGATTAGGGTTCCAAACTTTTACTTCATCCAAAACATAACCATCGGTGGAATTTGCACTACCACCAGAAAAATCATCGAGTCCCACTTGTTGAAATCGAATCACAAATTGATTATTCAAAGTCAAGCCTGCGACTGCGGCCAGTTCATCCACATCCAAAGGGGGATGTTCGCTCAAGACATAACTGCACCATTCATCGGTATAAAAAGGCAATATTTCTTTATAGCTAAGGCCATTATTATCACTAAAATAAATGCCATCCCCTACTTGGTATTCATCAAAATAACTAGCAATAAAAAAAGACAATTCTACTTCGCTTTGGCCAGATAAATCCAAGTATAATTCTAAGGCATTGGTGGTGGATATAGCTTCGTCTTTAGTTTTTCCAATCCGAGCCCCACGACTAGATCCCACACCGACATTATCCGCAATATCAATAAGTCCATTTTGTCCTTGTATGTTGGTAATCGGTTCCCAATTAGGTTTAAAAAGGCCATTATCAAAATCATCTTCAAAGAGGACCTGAGCAGTACCGGAAGTACTAATTAAAAAGCAAAGAAGGAGTTGAATAAAAATTTTCATGTGTTTATTTTATGGAAGTCGTTTAAAACAACTTTATTCAATAATTATTTTCTTCAAAACGATTTGATCCTCAAGCATCAGTTTTAAAATATACATTCCGGAATTGAGTGGCGTCAAGTCAATTTTATCTTGAGTCGTCTCCCCTGCTGATTGTAATCGACCTTGTAGATCATACACTTCGAATTTTTCATTTCCTAAAATTCCTTCCACCGCAAAAACACCATTCCCGGGATTTGGAAACACCTCAATTTCGCTCCGAATTATCCCCGAAGTACTAGACATAAAATCGCAGGAAGAACAAAGGTTGTATAAAGCTTTCGCGGTCTGATCGTGATCTTCATCTTCAATGTGGAGGTAATAAACTCCAGCGTTAACTTGGGTTTCAATGACCAGACTTTGGCCGCCACTTGCATTATCATCTCCATCATCCGCAATTAATATCAATTCGTTGTCATCGAATTGGTATAGCTCCATATTTAGGTCTAGCAAACTGGGAACTTCTGTTAGGTCGATTCTCAAAAGGCAGGTGGTATCTACCATGATGGAATACCAATCTTGATCATCATCTCCATCTTCTACGGTTTCAAAATCTTCATTTTCTCCGTAAAGGTTTTCCTTAAAACAAGTATCTACTGGAATCGGACTTGCCAGCTCAAAGGTTTGATTAATTTCATTTTCATTAGGCGTAAAACTGATACAGAAATTATAAGGGACTTCCGTAGTTCTATCGTGATCTTCATCTTCAATATGAATGAAATAAATTCCCGGTTCTAAATAAGCAGCGCTCGTCAGACTTTGTCCGCCACTACTATTGTCATCGTCATCGTCTGCGATTCTCGTAGGGAGTGTTGGGGTATCTTTAAAAATTTCTAAGTTGAGGTCCAACAAACTCGGAACAGCAGTCACTAGCACCTCTAAAATCCCCGTTTCTAAAACTTCTACCCGATACCAGTCCTGATCGTCGTCCCCATCTTCTAGGGTTTCAAAATTTTCATTTTCGCCATAAATATTTTCATTAAAACAAGTATCCAATGGGATCGGGCTTGCTAGATCAAAAGTCTGATTGATCTCATTTTTATTGGGCGTAAATTCGATGCAAAAATCATAGGGATCATCGCTTGTTCGGTCATGGTCTTCGTCTTCGATGTGGATGTAATAAGTTCCGGGATTCAGATAAGCGACACTCGCCAAATCTT
>CAYQRA010000912.1:0-2810 GCA_964419315.1 uncultured Saprospiraceae bacterium
TGCATTGGACAAGGGTCTTCTGGTATCGCTTCTGAACAAAGATCCGTTTCAAATACGCCATCATTATCTAAATCGGCTTGTAGCAAAATGGCTCCTCCCAATGGCAAATCATCTCCTGAGAAACAAAATTCCAAGACATCACCTGGGCAGGCATCAACCGGGCCCGCTGCGCCATCGACGGTAAAATTATAATTTTCGGGACATACGGGAGGAAGTTCACAATCATCATCAATCGTAATCGTAATTGGTGCAAAACCACAAGTTCCATTATCTGCGACGGTAATCGTATAACCAGCATTGGCAGTACCATCTACGGGGAGAAGAAATATTCCGGTCGCATTAACTTCATCAGGATTAGTACCTGACAAGTCCGTTAGGGTAAAAGTAAAATCTCCGGTACCTCCGGTAAAATAATCATTGGCGTTGATGGCTCCCGGAGCAGGTGGTCCAGGGTCACAGGAAATCATACAAGCTACTTGCGGAACATCTGCCATACCATCGCCATCACAATCGAAAGCAAGAGGCTCTGCCAGAATAACCGTAAATACTTCTGTTTCATAACATTCGTTTGGATTCGCCTGGCTGTGCGGGTCTCCACCCGTTCCACAGCAGTCGGTCCAATCATCCCACACCAAACCAAACTGATAGGTACCCGGTGTTGTGATATTGGTCGTATAAGTTAAGGTAGTCGTTTCTCCACTGATTGCATAGCTAGTCCAATTGACATTCGTATTAAGAATAGGATCAAACACGTAAGATCCCGTTTTCATATTTCCCTGATGGGTAGAAGTAGACATTTCTTCTACATGTTGCCAGTTGTAAACCTCTGCAGTGAAGGTCACCATACCGGCCGCACAAAGACTTGAAGTAGTGGCATAAAATACGAAAGTAGGGTCATCATTGGCTTCTCCTGGAGTAGGGTGATCGGTGTAGGCCCATTCTCCGGCTGGATCTCCACAAGCAGTTGGAGTAAAAGCCGTTGGGGTAAAAGCCTCTGTGGTTGTTCCACCTGTAGCTCCGCCACCATTATCCAGATTTTGTCCCATTGCATCTTGTGTGCTACTCGTGATTTCGCCATCCATATGAGAAGGAGATCCTCCGATTCCTCCGGCAGAGGTTCCGGGATCTAAACGAATAAAAGCAGAATTACATCCAACATGATCTCCTGCAGCCCAATTGAACCAAAGTCCATTATCGTTGGCGCCTCCAATCGCAGGAACGGTAAAGGTTCCGGGAGAAGTTGGAGTATTACAAGGACAGGCCATATCGGTTGGCAACACCGGAACTGCGGTGGCATTTCCACCATCTCCACGTCCTCCGATTACTGTACTAGGATTATCGTTAACGACACCGTTGCCATCATTATCACCGAGTGTATAATCATTGCCATTGACCGAAACCGATACGTGATCAGCGCTTCCAGTTCCACCAGCATCCCAATAGATTCCATCCCAAGGGGTACCATCTGGTAAGAAAAGGAATACTTGCTCTCCGTCACCGGAAGCCGTTTGGGTACCTGGATTATCGAGGGTAAAACCACTTGCTGCTGGATCGTAATAATTGGCATTAGCAGGATCACAGACATCAAAATCTATTGGAAGTCCGGTATTAAAATCTCCTTCGGAGGCTGCGCCTGCGTTTAGGCCATTTGAAGAACCAACGATTCCTACGCCACAACTCGAAGTCGGATCTTCAGAACAAGCAATAACATAAACTCCATCAGCGGGAATGACGGTTCCTGGCGGAAGGAGTACGGCCCATTCCGTATCGGTTACGACCATACAGCCGATTACTGTTCCCGGAGGGCCAGCGATCTCAACAATGGCGTCATTACAGCCATCCGTTTGCCCTGCATCACCCGATATTTCACTGAGCACGACATTCCCAAAATCAGCATAAGGATCAGAGGCAACTCCATCAAAACAGCTTGCATCAGTTGGAACTGCCGGACATTGAGAAAAGATTGGATTCGAAAGAACGGAAAAAAGGAGCAAGAGCCAAAATACGCTTTGCTTCCTTGCGGATTGTTTGGGTAAATGTAAATTCATGGGAGTAGAATTTCTGAAATTCATTTATTCGAGTTTATTGTGTTTGTCTGGGTTGGCTAAATCTTTTTAACACGAAAACAGCCTAGCATTACAATGCAATATTGTATCGCTAGCCATCGTAAAAGGCGCGCCAGATTCAAATAGACTAAGCCCTAAAAGCTATCGAGTCTTTTTGAAGTTTAATAAATCGGTTTGGGATAAATTTAGATCAGAAAAAGAAAACAGATGTTTTTATTTTGTTAGTGACAGGCAAAAAATCTATTCCTTTACAACAAAGAAAACAAATTTGCACCTAAAATAAAACTATTACACCTATAATCTATGTTAAGTTTTCTTTCAATTTAGGCAAAAGTATTGCTAAACAAGTCGCTAAGTTCCTTGGTTAAAATATACCTTTATACCTAGATCCATCTAAGATAGTTACAATTTAGAACCAATAAATGCTCTGGATTAGGCATCTAATCTAAAAAAAACAGTCCTACTTCCTATGCAAGAGATCAATTAGCACGGGGTAGATTTAGGATCATCGTTGCGCCTTTACCGGGGGCACTTTCTATCTCAAGTTTAGACTTGTTTTTGGTAATCAGCTTGATGCAAGTGGAGAGCCCTAGACCATTACCTCTCTCATTTTCTGTTCCTTTTTGACTTTCTGATGGGAGGCCTGAGATTGCTCGGTCGATCTGTTTTTTTGACATTCCAATTCCTTGATCGATGATCAACATCCTTTTTCCACCTTGCCAATCTTCAGATCGAATTTCAATG
>CAYQRA010000913.1:0-2236 GCA_964419315.1 uncultured Saprospiraceae bacterium
GCCGGCAGGCAGGCTCGATCAAAATGCAAAAGAATTTAATTTACAATGTACTAAGTGGTTTAGGATACTGGTTTTTTCTTCCTTCTCGTTTTAAACATTTCCACCAACTCCTTGGCGGTCATAAAATTGAGATCGATAAAACTAGTATTGACAAATTTCTTGATGTCTTGATAGTCTTTTCCACGTTTGTCTGTAAAACGTTTGAGCAATCGTTTGATGTACTTCATACACATTTCCTTCAGCGATTGGTTGAAATGCTGATTATTGAAAAGGTCAACATAGACGGGGAAGATTTTTGACAACTCAAAATACTCCGAATATTCTTCTTCGCTGATGTTATCAAGGAAGTCCCCTAAGTAATTGAGAATGGTTTGTCGAGCAGCTTCGTTGATATCAGAAAGTCCAGGATGATTGCCATAGAAAGTTCTCATGGCTTCTACACTATCTGGGTGATTATAACCCTTCCCATGAATAGTGTCCATCAATTGGTAATAAGGCGTTAGATTATCCATATCGCTGCCATCCAATAGGCTAGATATACGAGCATCGGCAGGACCATCTACAGGAACTCCTGCTTCATAGATACTGAGGATGAATTCCCACCAGTTGTCTGAAAACTCAGGGTAAGATTTTCTAGCGGCATTAAACTGATTTTTCAAGGTAGCTAGACTATCTCCTTCCACTGGAAAGAAAAGACCATAGATACCAAGCATCTGTACATACTCTGGCGTATTCTGCAATTGCTCATTGGCCAAAAATGCTTCGATCTCAGGAATAATACTCGTATTGTTATTATCGTTTTCTACTCGGTAGAAAAGAAAAGTTCTGAGGGAAGAAAACAATAATTTCAAATCCGTTGCTGTCTTAGGAAATTCCGCACTGTAAAAGTTTTCATTGCGGAATTGATTTTGGTAGCGGACATAACCAATTTTTCGCTCTCGAGGATCGCGGTAACGCGGCAATTTCTGAGATGCTAAAAAATACCGAATCTTTTTATTATCGAAAGTATTGGTCAAATTGGTGATGCGGATATCGCTACTCAAAGCAAATCCCATTTGTATGGTTTGTCCAATTCGTTTTTTGATTAGATCAAAATTAGACGATCGGCAGATTGCCGTAAGAATCGCCTGAAAATGATCCTGTGGACGGATGTATTTATAGTTTTCGTTGATTTCTCCACGAAGTACTGCAAATCCAAGAATTCTTGGTAAAAATAAGCCTTCAAATTTTTCTTCAAGTAGGTATTGCTCGAAAGCTACCAATTGAAGCGGATGATCTTCTGCAACTGTATTGTAAATTTTTGCGATGCGGGGCTCATAGGTTTCCCGGAGCGCCATATAATCTTCTTCTTCCTCTTCGTCCAGATATTTAGCAAATTCTGGAGAAGCCTGAAGTTCTTCCGCAATAACATCCAAACTCGATTGGTAAGTGGCATCTAAAGGTTTCATACTCTTATTGAAATAGGTTTAAAAATAGGCTTTATTATTGTTCAAAACACCGAAATTACGGGGTGATAATAAAGGTAAACCTAGTAAAGCACTTAAGCCTTACTAGGTTTACTCCTGAAAAAACGAAAGCCTTTTTCGTTCATTCGAAGTACGAAGATACTAAAAAAGGAACTTTTAAGCCAGCTATAGTTGAGATTTTTTTGTTAGAAGTAAACGGAGCATGGCAAGCACTCAAAGAGTAAGCGCGTATCCTATCAAAGGCTTACTTGGAACAAATAAAAAAGGCCGTACTCGGTGGAGTACGACCTTTTTATAGCATCAAAAATGCTTATTTATCTTCAGGAGCTTTAGGTGCAACAACTTTTCCACCGTCCAACTCATCTTGCCATTTCTTGAGTTCGTCCCATTTTCCAGCAGCAGCCATTTCTGACTGTTTTGCCCAAGTAGAACAATCTTTAGAAGCGTAAATTCCGCCAGCCGCTGTCAAAATTTCTTTTAAGCGTTCTTCACTAGTTGCTCCCAATTGAGCGAAAGTGAAAATATCAGCAGCATTAAGCAAATCTGAGATCTTAGGTCCGATTCCCTCTACTTTCTTCAAATCGTCAGCAGCAGGTGCTTCGGCAGCAGGCTCGGGAGTAGCTTCTACAGCAGGTGCTTCGGCAACAGGCTCGGGAGTAGCTTCCACAGCAGGTGTTTCGGCAACAGGCTCTGGAGTAGCTTCCACAGCAGGTGCTTCGGCAGCAGGCTCTGGAGTAGCTTCCACAGCAGGTGCTTCGGCAGCAGGTTCT
>CAYQRA010000913.1:2246-2807 GCA_964419315.1 uncultured Saprospiraceae bacterium
ACCAGATACTGATTCAACAGTTGTTTGCTCTACTGAATCTGCAAAAGATTGCGTCTCCTGAGGTGCAGGTGCATTTTCTTCCACTTCTGTAGCTGGCCGAACGATTGGCTTAGCTTTTCCAGAAACTCCAGCATGGAATTGCTTGATTTCTTCCAAAGTCTCTTGACGACGCGCTTCCACTTTCGCTTCTTTCGCTTCAATCCACTTTTGGTAGAGTTCATCCGCTTTTTCCTGACTAAGTGCTCCTTTTACAACTCCTCGTTGTAAGTGTTTTTTGTACATTACCCCTTTAAAGCGCAAGATAGCGCGGGCAGTGTCGGAAGGTTGGGCGCCTTTCATCAACCAATCAAAAGCACGATCGCGATCCAAATCAATGGTCGCAGGCTTTGTCATAGGATTGTAGGTTCCAATTTTCTCAATGAAACGACCATCTCTTGGTGCTCTTCCATCGGCTACCACTATGTGGTAAAATGGCCTTTTTGTTCGGCCACGTCTTTGCAGTCTGATTTTTACAGGCATTGCTAAAATTTATTTGGTTTAACCATGCTCGATTAATCCGCT
>CAYQRA010000914.1:0-2800 GCA_964419315.1 uncultured Saprospiraceae bacterium
GAAGAATTGGTTCAGAGAGTAGCGAAAATTTATCATGCTTTACCACCGGAACAAAAAGAAAAGTGCATGATCTATGGAGGTTCTTATGCCCATGCAGCGGCCGTCAATTTTTACCGCAAAAAATATCAACTTTCAGAAGCTTATAGCGTCAATAGTTCCTTTATTTTTTGGGCAGAAGAGGAGGTAGATTTTGATCGACAAATATTGATAGATGACAGAAAGCAAGAAACCTCCACTTGGTTTGTGGAGATGACTTTGGTCGATAGTATTCAAAATCCTGTTGCCCGGGAAAAGGGGTATATCTATTATCGTTCTGATCCAAAGATTGATGTCGCTCAAGCTTGGAAGGAATATGTGCAGGAGGAAAGACGGAATCTAGGATTGTAAAAGATCTTTTTAAGATTTAAGTAAAACTCAATGGCCTCTACCCAAGTGGACTGCTCTCCATTTTGAGATTTTAGTATTTTTTATTACATTAGATGAAAAGTTAGCATTTAGATATCCACCACCACTTGTTAGTTTCCTTTTTCTGAGGAAGAAGATTTATGCGAAAAGCACTTTCGATTATTTTGGCATAATTTTATAACTATACGACCTAAGCAAATACACAAAAAAAAATTGAAGCTTGGCAAAAACTTGTTAAGCTTTAAAAAGGATTAAGATTTTAGATCTGATTTTTTTTAGCCGTGTCATTTTAATACGACTAAAGCAAACATCCTAATTTTAATCTGTTTTTAGGTGGGCTTTTTTTCTCACAGTTGGCTGTTTCTAGCCACGAGCGGATCTTTTTTAAAATCAAGGTTAAAAGAATTTTTTAGTTTGACTTTTTATAAAATCCGTTTCCCTAAATTACAGTTGCTCCAAATCATAATTAATTTTTTTTATGTTGGAATTTTTCTGTTGTTTAGTTGAATAGGCTCCTCATACTTTTCTATCTGACCACCATTAATATTGAAGTTTTTTTTAAAAAAAACTTCTCTTTCAGATGCTCGTTGATTTTTTTCATCAGCGCCTGATTTTTTGTACTTGTTAGCCACTAGCCTTAGCATCAAGTGTTATTCTATTATTCGTGGTATTGGTCACGATTCCAATTGGCATTTAAACCTTAAAAATATCTATATGAAAGTCAAATTACTAACATTGTTCTCCTTGCTATTCGCCTTTACGGTAAACTCCTTTGCACAATGCGTCAATGGCACCAAAAGTTATCCACTTTATAAAATGGGTGCTCAATTGGTAAATAGTTTTGATGAAGAAGGAAAGGAAATTGTCAGAATCGAATACGACCTCATTTTTTCTTCCAAAGAATCCTTTCGAAACCTTACGGATGATTGGGAATATACCATCATTGGTTTTGCAGACGATGGGGTCAAGGATTTGGATCTAAAAGTCTACGCTTACGATGATTTATTGGATAAGTGGACCTTTGTGACCAAAGACGCTTCTTCGGAATCTACGGCTGTCGTCGTCGTAAAACCCCAAGAAACTTCTCGCTATAAAGTAGAAATAATCGCCTATGAATTTTATGAAGGCTATACTGCTGCTAGATATGGACTGATCTATGTCCATGATTAATTGACTCTACAGTGAATAACTAAAAAAAACCTGTGTTTACTTTTTAAAGAAAGTAGGCGCAGGTTTTTTTATGGTTTAAACCTTCTGTCTTTACAAGCGTCTAAAGTTTTTCTCTCAATAGAAAATGATTTACTCGGATCCTTTTGTGCTAAGCAATTATAGTTGATCTGGAACTTGTAACATTCTAAAAAAATAGGAGTACAAAAAAGAGGTCCATCCTCTAAGCCATAGAAGGGCTTTCCAGAAAGTCAAATTGCTAAAACCCAAACAAACCTTCCTTTATGCCAACGTTCATTACCCAAGTCCCTAAATGTTTTGCCTTCTTATTTCTTTTTGGAATGCTCCTCTTTACCAAAAATCTAAAGGCACAAGCTGATCTTCCCAATATCCTTTTGGTCATCGCAGATGATCTAGGCGTAGATGTTTCTAATGGCTATCACCAAGGAAACCTCATGCCTACTACCCCCACCTTAGATAGCTTACGCTCGGTAGGAATCACCTTTGAAAATGTCTTTGCAACACCTAAGTGTTCTCCAAGTAGAGCTGCCATCATGAGTGGAAAATATGGAACAAAAAATGGCGTGCTTGGTACCCCCGGTAATTTAGACCTCAATCATGTTTCCATTTTTAAGGCATTAGAAAGTCAATCCAACAATCAATACGCAGATGCCGTAATTGGCAAATGGCATATTTCTCATCCGATAGATTTTGATCATCCAGATCAACATGGCGTTGATTATTACATGGGCGTTTATGGATCAGGAGTGTCTGATTATTATGCCTGGGAAAAAACAGAAAACGGAGTGAATTCTATGGACTCTACTTACGTCACGACCGCTTTGACGGACGCTGCGATTGATTGGGTGGGCAATCAAAATCAACCTTGGTTTTTATGGATGGCACATGTCGCTCCGCACACCCCGATTCATTTGCCACCAAGTCATATGTACAGTCTTCCGGCGACGGGTACGAATTATAGAAAATATCTTGCAATGATCGAATCTGTGGATTATGAAATCAATCGATTGCTCTATTCGATGCCCGATTCGGTGAGAGATAATACCTTAGTGATTTATCTGGGAGACAATGGAACGCCCAATAATTTGACCCAAGATTATCCGGCTGGTCATGGCAAAGGAACGGTGTATCAGGGAGGGGTAAGAGTACCCATGATTATTGCTGGAGCAGGTGTGGAGCGATTAGGAGAACGGGAGACTGCCTTGGT
>CAYQRA010000915.1:0-2797 GCA_964419315.1 uncultured Saprospiraceae bacterium
GAATTAAAATTATTGAAAGTAGCTTTTTCATTTTTTTCTTTTTTATTGAGCATAACACAAAGGCGTGTTAATGCCGTTCGGCAGACGGCATCAACACGTACGTTGAACGATGCACGGCTACCTATTAGTAGATTGCTCTTTAAAAAATACAGCAAAAGTCAAGTTATAAAAAAGAAAATTAAGAAAAAGAAATCTGCAAAAAAAAAGACTTAAGCTGTTGCAGATGAAAAGATACAGCTAATTTGTTTTTTCACCAATTATTTCTTCATTAGAATCATAAAATGTAAATACTTTGTTATAGGGTAGCAAAGCAATCCTGTTTACAATCTTTCAATTGTATCAAAAAAGAATAATATTGGACGTATTTGGCTTTAATCTAGGAGGTGCTCGGTTTTTGAGTTGAAGTCCTTGGCAATTTTTTTCAAGCCAACCTTTTGAAGGTAAAAGAAGAAAAGTCACAATATTCTTCTCGAAACAAGCAGGACATTGGTCTAAAGGATGTCCGATGATATTTTCAACAATTTCAGTAGTTGTTCTAGGAGTAGGAAGGGAGACGTTAAGTTGTAGTTGTAAAGCTTTTAGTTTTTTTCTCCAGACAGAAGATAAGATTCCATAATATCGGGTCTTCATAAAACCATAAGGAAGTACGTGTAAAAGAAACCTTCTGATAAATTCCATGACAGGTAAAGTCATTTCCTCAACGATGGGTTTACCGTGTCCATCTTCTTTACGATAGTCTTTATAAGAAAATGAAATTTGATTGTTATCAATATTAGAAATCCGACTGTCCGCAATGGCAACTCGATGAACATATCGGGCGAGATACTCATGGATTTGTTTGACACCCTTGGCAGGCGGCTGATTCCAAACGACCCATTTTTTATGCTGAATAGTTTCAAAAAGTGTTCTTAGGTTTTCTACGTGTTCATATTGTTGAGCTTTGCCATGATATTCTAGTTTTTCATTTTCGTAAGCTTCCCTGAGCATATGCAGGAAATACTTTCTAAACTTAGCACGCAACAAACGAGGACGAATGAGGTATTTTCTATTTTCTCCTTCTTTCCATTGCTTGTTGTTGAGGTCGACTCCTCCATTAGGAATTAAACAATGTATATGCGGATGGAAAAAAAGGTTCTGTCCCCAAGTATGAAGGACGGTCAACATACCAGGCAGAAGATTTAACTTTTCAGCACAGAGTTCTTTGAGCGTTTTTGAAGCAGCACGAAAAAGGATATTATAACAAAGCTTTTGGTTACTTCGGATGAGTTCATTCAATTCGTGAGGTAAGGTAAAAACAGTATGGAAATGAGTGACGGGTAATTCTAATTGGACAACTTTATCCAACCAGATTTCTTTTTTGATATTTTGACAAAGGGGACAATTACGGTTACCACAAGATTTAAAAATAAAATGAAAATGACTACAATTGCTACAATGAATCAACTTACCGCCTAAGTTCGGCGTACGACAAATACGAATAGACCTGATGGCTTTTATTTGCGTCAGGTTGGGTGTGAACTGGTTGATGAATTGCTCTCCATATCGTCTGAAGAGACTTCCGAGTTGGTATTTTTTAGGCAAAACACAAGTTGGTCAAGGGGATGAAATAATCTTGTAAAACTATTGTTGCACAAATGGATATAACGAGCAGTGGTTAGGAGTTTTTTATGACCCAGTTGTTTTTGGAGGGTAAAGATATCAGTGCCGTTTTCCAAATGATGTGTCGCATAACAATGTCGCAAAGTGTGTGCCGTGACGGATTGGTGAATTTTAGCATTCCTCCGAGCACTGATAATCGCCTCTTGAGCGGCCCGGAGACTCCAATGTTGCCCCCGAATTCTACCGTTGAAGAGAAAAATATGAGGATGATAATAGTTAAAATACTTTTCGAGGACAGGGAGTAAAGATGGTGGAAAAATAACATATCGGTCCTTATGGCCTTTGCCTCTACGGACTCTGATTTGTAATCGTTTTCGGTCAATATCTTCGAATTTGAGATGAAGGGCTTCACTTAGTCTGAGTCCAGTAGCGTAGATAAGAATAAAAAATATCTGATGTTTAAAGATAGCAGCATGGTCTATGAGTTTGGAAATGTCTTGTTGAGAAATAACTAAAGGCAGGGATTTTTCTTTTCGAGGACGCGGCAGTTTTTTCTCATCCCAAGGACGATTTAATATTTTGGTATAGAGCATTCTGATAGCGGAATAGTCCCCATTGACAGTTTGCCAAGCCAAGCCACTTTTATGTCGATGGACTAAATATTGTCGATGTGCATTTTCCTTATCAAACACGGGATTGTCTTGTTGGGCTTCACACCATAGATAGAAATTCTTGGCAGCATTTAGATAAGCTTTACGAGTAGCAAGGGAATAATTTTTAAGGACCATATAGTCCTCCAATTCTTGTAATATTTTTTTCATCACCATTACGTTTGAGTTTTTAACAATAAAATTGCAAAACAAAAATGTATGGATTTTGTTTTATAATCAACTGGTAATCATTGCTTTAGGTGACTATGAAAAGGTGCAGAATGAAAGTGTTTTGTTCAACGGTCTTGCTACCTGCAGTTGCTGTGTTTAGCCGCTTTTGACAGGTAGCTTTTGTTACCGCCAGTATTCTTTTTATTATTCAATTTACCACTAAACCCAATAGAACCTACATTTATTCTTGCAGGATTATAAGCAAAAGTATTCTCTTTGATTATTTTATAAAGAGAAATATCATAACCTCTTTCATTACTATCCATTCCTTCAAATTGTTCTGCTTGCGGTAAGAAGCCTTCTTTATTGTTAATAGA
>CAYQRA010000916.1:0-2794 GCA_964419315.1 uncultured Saprospiraceae bacterium
GGCTTGTACCTTTTGCATGTCTGATTTTTTATGATGTTAAAAATGGAGTGTATTCACTAGCGCTTAGGCTAATAGCCATACTTCTCCTTCCAATTTTTCTTTAATGTTTCTCGAATCTTAGCCTCCGAAGGATTATTACCGGGTTCATAAAATTTGGTATTGGTAATTTCTTCTGGTAAAAATTCTAGTTCCGCAAAATTTCCTTTGTAGGAATGTGCGTATTTATAATCTTTGCCATAATTCAATTGTTTCATCAATTGGGTTGGCGCATTGCGAATAGCCAAAGGTACCGGAAGTCCTCCTGTTTGTCTGACTAAATTCTGAGCATTTTGAATCGCCATATAAGCGGCGTTGCTTTTGGGAGAGGTCGCCAAATAGATGACACATTGCGAAAGTAAGATCCGCGACTCTGGTAATCCTATGGATTGAATAGCGGTAGAAGTGGTAGTGGCAAGCAATAGCGCATTGGGATTGGCCAATCCAATATCTTCCGAAGCGGAGATCATCAAGCGGCGAGCGATGAATTTGATATCTTCTCCTCCTTCCAGCATTCTAGCCAGCCAGTATACGGCTGCATTAGGATCACTTCCTCGAATAGATTTGATGAGTGCGGAAGCGATGTCGTAGTGTTGGTCGCCACCTTTGTCGTAGGAAGCGATATTTTGTTGAATCAATTCTGTGACCAATTCATCGGTGATGATCATTTCTTCCTCGCCCTCTTGATAATTGCATACCAATTCGAGCGTATTGTATAATTTTCTTCCATCTCCTCCCGAAAATTTGAGTAAAGCATCATATTCTTTGACTTGGATCGGCTTGCTTTTCAAATATTCATCTTCCCGTAAAGCCTTATCAACCATGTTGATCAAGTCTTCTTTTTTGAGGTGTTTTAAAATATAGACTTGGCATCTGGAAAGTAGGGCAGAGATGACTTCAAAAGAAGGATTCTCTGTGGTTGCTCCGATGAGCGTCACCACTCCTTTTTCTACCGCTCCCAAAAGAGAATCCTGTTGAGATTTACTAAATCGATGGATTTCATCAATAAATAGGATTGGGTTGGGGCTATTGAAAAAACGCTGACTCTTTGCTTTGGTGATGGTTTCGCGAATGTCTTTTACTCCCGAATTGATAGCACTTAAAGCATGAAAAGGTCGCTCCAATTGTTCGGCAATGATACTCGCCAAGGTCGTCTTTCCAACTCCCGGCGGTCCCCAAAGGATAAAAGAAGGGATTCTTCCAGATTCAATAGCTTTGCGCAGTACGGCCCCAGGGCCAACGAGGTGTTGTTGACCAATATAATTTTCCAAATTGCTGGGGCGCATTCTTTCCGCAAGAGGTTGCATAAAAAAGGGTGATTTTAGAAGTCAAATATACGATTTCAAAAGGAATGTAAAGAATGTTAAAAGCACTGGAATTAAGTAGGCGATTAAAAAGGAGGAAAGCTCTATTTTATCAGCATTCCCTATTCGTTAGGACTTCATAGTCCTACATGGACTTACGTCGAGGTCTTCCGACTTTAATCCTTAACGTTCATGGTTTACTTCGCTTCATTTAGGAGTCTCCAAGGCCAATTTATTTCGGAATGTTATTTTGGAAAAACAAGGAAAATTAAATTTTATAAATAAAAAGAGCACTTCACCCAACCATCGCCCCTTTTCCCTCGTGTGTACCTATGAAAGCTGAATTATTTCAACAAAACACCAAAATTCTAAAGAAATGAAAAAAATATTTCCCTTATTACTGCTACTGGTCATTTGCTTTTCCTCCTCGGTAAAAGCAATGGATGTCGATAGTTGTAGTGTAACGGTTTGGCAAGATTCGATTTTCTTACCAGACTCAATGGTTTTATATGCAGATGGTTTGGGAACGCCCCCTTTTACCTATGAATGGAGTACTGGAGAAACTAGTAATCCTATTTTTGTTTGGGATACGATAGAATATTGTGTAACGATAACCGATGCAAATGGCTGTATAGCTTCTGGATGTGCCACTGCTTATTTTGAAGACCCCAATTGCTATGGATACATTAATCAAGTCAATAATGGAGCAGGGCTCGTCTATAATGGAGTAGCAAGCGGAACTCCCCCTTTTCAATACTTTTGGTCAACTGGAGAGACAACGCCTTCGATTAGCCCAACTCAAGCTGGCGATTATTGTCTTTACATCATAGACGAAGCAGGTTGTCAAACGAATAATTATTGCGTGTACTATAATGGAGGCTCATCAGATTCTTGTTGGACTCAAATACTTTCCAGTCCTATCGGAAATAGTGGCGTCAGCCTTTGGACGACCTCTAGTGGTTCATGGCCCTATTCCTATACTTGGTCTAATGGAAGTACCAGTAATTATATAGATGTTTTTGAGGAAGGAACTTATTGTGTGAGTGTCGTAGATGCAGCTGGCTGTCTTGCCGTTGATTGTTACGAACATATTATTAGTTCTGATTCTTGTTGGGTTTCGATTAATTTAATTGGTACGGCTGCTGGAGCAACCTTAAATACTTTTTCTTCCGGTGTTAGCCCTTTTAATTATGTGTGGTCCACCGGAGAAGCAACTTCATCAATTTATGTCGTAACGGAAGATAATTATTGTGTAACGGTAGTCGATGGAAATGGCTGCGAAGCAAGTACTTGTTATTATTACTTTGGACTTCCGGTGCCGGATTCTTGTGCGGCCACGATCTCCGCCCTTCCATCCACTAGCAATACTGGGGAAGATTTATGTGCCTATTCTACTGGCCCTGGCCCTTATACCTATTTGTGGTCAACTGGAGAAACCGGTTGGTTGATTAATG
>CAYQRA010000917.1:0-2793 GCA_964419315.1 uncultured Saprospiraceae bacterium
TATAGACATTCCATGATCGTTTGTTGTTTTGTATCTATTGCCTTATCTTAGCATAAATTTTGCTAATATGTTTGGCAAAAAATCATTTTTTACAATTATATCCCAATGAAAAAATTACACACCCGCCTGTTTATGGCTCTGTTGGTATGGATATCCTTTATGCCAAATTCCTTTAGCCAAGATTGTTTTTATGCCACCGCTGCTTCCCAAAATACTTCCAATGGAAGTGTAACTTGCGTCGATATCAGTGTACATGGCTTTGTCGATATTTCAAGTTTTCAATTCTCGCTCGTCTTTGATCCTGAAGTGTTAAAGTATTCTCATGCAGAAAATGTCAATTTACCAATTCCTTCAGCTGCCCAATTTGGAACACCACTAATCGACCAAGGTGTCTTAACTTTTTTCTGGTTGGATACAACAACGGGGCATGACTTGCCGGATCGAACGGTGGCCTTTTCTGCTTGCTTTGATGTTGAAGGAAATGCAGGAGAAACGTCGGATATCAATTTTACCAGTGATGCGACGAATATTGAGGTATATGATGGGGATTTGAATTTACTTCCTTTTCATGGCATTCCTGGCATTGTGGCAGTGGATGGTCCTTCTGTGGAAGTCATTGCTTTAGACATTTGTGAAACCAATGATAATTGTAGTACGGTGGTGGATTTGGTCGTAGAAGGCGGTGTCGATCCGCTTACTTATAGTTGGGTTGGACCAAATGGTTTTACTTCTTCTGACAAAGATTTATTAGGAGTGATTTCTGGAGATTACCAATTGACGGTATCGGATATGAATGGTCTGAATGCGATGGCTTCTTATACATTGGGAGGTTTGGTGCCAGCGATAGTTGATACGGTAATTACCAATGTGGATTGCTTTGGATTTAATAATGGTGCAGTCAATCTTACCGTTCAAGGAGGAAGCGCTCCCGTTGAATTTATTTGGTCGAATGGTTCTACTTTTGAAGATATTTCTGGAGTGATGCCAGGAGATTATACCATTACGATTACCGATGCCGGGGGTTGCGAAATTATTCAAACCTTTACGGTACTCGGAAATGATCCGATTGAATTGGTATCCCTTGCGGTCGATTGTGAAACAGATGCCGGTAATGATGGTTTTATTACGGTGGAAGTCATGGGCGGAAGTGGTAATTATAGTTTCGATTGGAGTTTCGGAGGTTCTACTTCTACGGGAGTCTTTGGCGGTTTACCTGCTGGAGATTATGAAGTGAGTGTAACCGATGAATTCAATTGCCCTTATATCATTATTCCTTTTGGAATCTCTCGTGGGATAATTTCTGGAGCGGATGCTAGCGTATGTAGTGGAGAAGAAGTTTCTTTAACGGTAAATGCTCCAAAAGGAGAGACTTATAATTGGAGTCCTGATACTTTCTTGAGTTGTTCTGATTGTCCCAATCCCGTAGCTAACCCAGATAGTGATATCGAATATGTAATTAGTGTAGTAGATAGTTCTGGTTGTATGGATACCGATACGATCATGTTGACGGTAGTGGATGGTTGTATGTGGCCTGGGGATACAGATTTGAGTAAAGAAGTGAGTCATTATGATTTGTTGAACATCGGACTTGGAGCAGGAGAAATGGGAGCGATGAGAATGGGAGCGACGACGGCATGGATTCCTCAGCAAGTAATGGACTGGACTAGTGCCACACCAGTGAGTATGGTGAATTTCAAATATGTAGATTCAAACGGAGATGGTATGGTCGACGTTAGCGATACGATTGCGATTGCAGACAATTGGGGCGAAATGCACAATTTGACCGGAGAAGATCCGGATAAAAAATTCGAAGACCAAAACGAAGCGGATGTTTTAGCTTTTGGTGGTGGAATAGAGTTTAGGGTGAATGCCCCAGATACTATTCTGCAAAATAGTTCGGTGAGTTTCCCAATTGAATTGGGGACAGATTCCAATCCAGCAAATGATGTATATGGCTTGGCTTTTAGTATTTATTATGATCCGACGATCGTTGTGGTTGGTAGTGTGGAGGTAGAAGTTAAAGATTCTTGGTTGGGTGATTTAGGTGCAGACCTGATTATGATGCAAAGGACTGAGATTACAGCAGGAAGAATTGATGTCGCGATTACCGGAATGGATGGAGCCAATCGATCAGGTTTTGGTCAGATTGCTTTGCTGAATTTTGAGGTGCAAGGTGTTTCGGGATCAGCCGTTCTTGATTTAAGAATTGATGATGAAAAAGTAATCACGAATGTAGAACAAGAGGTAATCGTTGGAGCAAGTAATACCATGGTGACCGTTATTGGTACGACTGCGAATGTCCATGCTTTGGATTTGGATTCATCTTTTGAAATCTATCCTAACCCTGCTAAAGATATTATTTACATTGATCCTGGCGCAGCCAATATCGAAGCGGTAGAATTATTTGATATCACCGGTCAGCAAAGAAATTTGCTGAAAGTATCTGTCGATCAAAAGACTTTGTTTGTTCCGGAAGGAATGAATGGGAGTTTTATTTTAAGGGTACAGACGGATCGCGGAATGTTTATTCGCCGTTTGGTACTTGTGGACTAATTAGTCCGATGCGAGTGTGTTGCGAAAAAATTGCTTCGCAACACACTCACAATTTTCCAAAAGTCTCTTCTAGCCAATCTTTATTGGCGGTCATTTCTCCAGTCTGCAATTGTTCTTCCAGTACCTTCTTTTTTTTGATCAAAGCGCTATCGGTCAATTGGCTTTTCTTCCGTTTTAATTGATAAATTTTTCGAGTTAATTTGAGAAAGCTATTATTGGCCTTTTTGCCGTATTCCGAAA
>CAYQRA010000918.1:0-2793 GCA_964419315.1 uncultured Saprospiraceae bacterium
CAATGCTAATGATCAAACTACTGCCACTGCTATCAATCTTTGTGGTGGTACTTACTCTATTACCGTAACAGATAGCGACGGCTGTGTTTTTGAGAGCCAAGCGACCATCAACCCACCTATTCCGATTACTGTTTCTATCTCCATTACGCAAATTAGCGCGATTGGCCTTTGCGATGCAACAATTACAGCAAGCGCAATGGGAGGTACCCCTCCTTATACTTACCAATGGGATACTGGTCAATCGGGGAATATGCTAACGGACCTTTGCCCTGGCAATTATACTCTTACTGTTTCGGATAGTAATTGTTCTAGTAATTTACTTATCGTCATAGATAATATTTCAGGAACTTTAAATCCAATACTCAATCAATCGGTTTCTTTATTTCCCAATCCCAATAATGGTGATTTTATAATAGAAATGGCAGGTAAAGCGACTGGTCAGGAATGGCAAATGGATGTATTTGATCTACAAGGCAAGTCCGTGATTCCTAGTCAACAAAGACAGATAGATCGACAATTAGCCATTCGTTTGGAAGATTTAGCAGATGGGATTTATTTACTTCGCTTGCAAAATGCTGCGGGAGTGGTCTTGAAGAAATTGGTGATTAATCAAGAGTAAAGTTTTTTAAAAAACTTTGACTAAAAGATTCCTAGGAGGAGTTTAGAATTATTTAATTTCTAAACTCCTTTTTCTATTCCATCAGATTAAGAAATCTATTTAATCGTTCTTTCCATTTTTAAAAAAAATTAAAATAAAAAAGAGTAGTCATTTCTTTTTTGCTACATTTTATGTAGCTTTGCTACTAATTACGTAGCAAAAAAACAGACACATGAAACTACCAACTCCCGGCAAACCCGTTAGAGGTTCTAAATCAGGAAACCATATCATGGCTCTTTTTGACCTATTGGGCAGAAGTTGGTCTATGGGTATTATATGGAGATTAATGGAAGGGTCTTGTACTTTCCGAGAACTTCAAGATAGATGTGAATCTATTTCCCCAACTACCCTCAATAAAAGATTAAAGGAACTAAGCCATGCGCTACTTATTGAGCGAACAATGGAGGGATATGCACTCACCAAAAAGGGGGAAGAAGTCTTTAACTTACTCAAGCCACTAGAGTCTTGGGCTAAAAAATGGGCTAAAAATTTTTAAGGGTATCAGAGAAGTTGTTTAAAAAAGCCCTCAATGATTTCTTGACAAGTCATTGACATTTTGGCCAGCAGGCCCAAAGGGACGGGAGGCCAAAATGAGCTTCGTTCCCGACATTTCGTCGGGACACTTATCAATAAGTTCATCACGACTTTTTAAACAACTTCAGAGTAAAATAACTGGGCATTCATACAGTCTTGATTGATCTTCTTTACCAGAGAGATTCAATCAATCAGGATATAGATGTTCAATAATTCGAATCAATCATAAGCTAAAAAATAAATCAAATGAGCAAAATTAACTTAACCATTATTGCGACGCTTAGTCCAGAAGGACGAGAAGAACTATTGTATTATAAAGAAAAAGTTGGAGCACTCTATAAGCAAGTAAATGCCAAACCAGTCAACAAATTCAAAGTAACCCAAAAACTAATTGGTGATTATAAGCCTAGCTTGGTTTCTATAATGGAATTTCCAAATTTAGCTTCTTTGAACCAAGTTTTCCAGTCTGATGAATACAAAGCATTATTGCCCTATCGCGAGAAAGCTTTTTCAAAACTAGAAGCATTTATAAGCGAGTGAAAAACCATGGCAATAAGATGTTTATCATTAACCTGACCTATACCGTTAAATTGGAGACGATAGATAAATATTTAGCAGCACACCTCGCCTATCTAGAAAAGCAATTTTCAAGAGGTGTTTTTATAACATCCGGAAAAAAGGTGCCTAGGACTGGTGGAATAATTTTGAGCAATGCGGAGAATAAAAAAGTGCTATTAAAAATCTTAGATGAAGATCCTTTTAAAATCAATCGATTAGCAGAATATCAAATTATTGAATTTACCCCAAGTATGGGACAGATTTTTTGATACAATAATTTTTTAAACTAGGGGATACAAATTCCGTGAATTACTTTTGCATTCCCCATTATTTTAAATTTCCGTATCATTGCCTTGCAAATACCCCCCTCTTACCTGCGTTTGTCAAAAACTATTTTAGCAGATAAATGCCAATTAACTTGTGTAGCATGGAAAGTACGGAACTCTATAAACTTAAATATCCTCTTGGCCCTTTCGAAAAGCCATCGGTAATTACTGCGGATCAAATTTCTACCTATATTCACCAGATCGAAACGCTTCCACAAAGGCTGCGTTGGGTAGTCAAAGATCTCCTAGAAATGCAACTCGAAACGCCTTATCGTCCACAAGGCTGGACGGTTCGCCAAGTGGTACACCACCTACCAGATAGTCACCTCAATGCTTTTATCCGATTCAAATTGGCTTTAACCGAAAACCAACCCACTATTCGCCCTTATGATGAAGCCGCCTGGGCCAATCTCCCTGACAGCCAATCGCCTCTTGATATTTCTCTGGATCTATTGAAAGCGCTTCATGCCCGTTGGACCATTTTACTAAAAAACTTACAAGCAGCAGATTGGGAAAAAGAATTTATCCACCCGGAGCATGGAACAAGGTTTCGCTTGGATGAGACTTTGGCGATGTATGCTTGGCATGGCAATCACCATTTGGCGCAAATCGAAAAACTGGTGGAACGGAAAACTTGGGGACAGAAAAAAAATATTTAGATTTGAAGTTGTTCAAAAATTGCTGCTTGAAGTGAAAATGAGGGATTTTAGTTCAGTT
>CAYQRA010000919.1:0-2788 GCA_964419315.1 uncultured Saprospiraceae bacterium
ATCTAAGTTTTGTGCAGCATAGCTAACTTCAATAGTGTCCGTCACAACACAGCCTTCTGTAGTTATTGCGGAAAGATAATAAACACCTTCACTGGTAATAGAAAAATTAGAGGCATCACTCAAATTTATTCCATTCTCATTGCTCCATAAAAACGTTTCGAATGGCAAGTCAGAAAAGTCATAATGCACTACCGCTCCATTGCAAACTAAGGTATCTGCTTGGCCTAGATTAATGAAATCAACTTGGGAAGAAGTCACTTCATAAGTGGCCATAGCCTCACATCCCAAACCATCCGTTACGGTTAAGGTATAAAGTCCAGAAGAGAGCTGGCTTATATTCGCCATGTCGGCACCATTGGACCAATTGTACATCAAATTTCCATCTCCACCTTCGGCAATTACCTCAATCGATCCGCTTGGAGCATCCTTACAAACTCCGGGAATGACATCGGCAGAAGTGATCAAGACTTCCTCTGGATCAATCACCTGAAAGGAGGCTAAAAGCTCGCAGCCATTTTCGTCCGTTAGTACCAAGTCATAATTACCAGCATTCAAATTTTCCAATAAAGAAGCATTTGCTAAGGTGCCAGCATTCCAGTTGTATTGATACTCCGCCGTTCCTCCTTCGATAAAAATTTCAATGGCACCATTGGCTTCGCCATAACAGGTAGGACTGCTGATATTAACCTCTTCAACAGAAAGTTCTAAGGGCTCCCCTATCGCAATCGAATTTTGAGCGGTACAAGCATTCGCATCCATTATTTCAACGATATAATCCCCTGCTGCCAACTGTACCGCAGTAGAGGTGGATTGGTTGAAGGAGTCGTTCCAAGAATATTGAAAAGACCCTGTGCCACCTGCCGCAACAACCGTCGCGCTAGCCGTATTATCACCATGACATAAGTTAATATCTACTTCTTCAATCGTAGAAGATAAAAGGTCTGGTTCATTCAATTGCACGGATAGTTCAGCGGTACAGGCGACTTGGTCGGAGACCGTCAAAATATAAGTTCCTGCTGAGAGTCCAGAAATGGAAGCAGTATTTTGATTGCTATTCCATTGGTATTGAAGATTCCCAAATCCGCCGGACGTATTTATGGAAATGGAGCCATTGGACGCTCCGGCACATAATGGCATACTGACCACATCTTCTGTAAGGGTGATTGGAGTCGACTGGCCAATATTTATAGAAGCGGTATTTGAACATCCCAATGCATCCGACACCGTAAGGTCGTAAATTCCTGTTGCTAAGTTATCGGCAGTAGCGGTGTTCTGTGCATTCGGGTCACTCCATTGATAATCAAAAGTTCCGGTGCCTCCGCTTGGAAAAGCAGTAGCTGATCCAAGATTCCCTAAACATCCCACTGGAATTACATCGGAAATATTTGGAAGAATCTGTTCCGGATTTATAATCTCTTCGCTAAAGGTTTCTGTACATCCATTTACATTGGTGACCGTTACCGTGTAGGTTCCGGCAGATAAATTGGAAGCACTGGGACCGGCAGGAATTCCTGCATCACTCCAAGCATAGCTATAGTCTGAAAAGTCTCCTTCAAGCGTCAATTGAATTTCACCATCTGAATCGCCAAAACAGTTGAGTTCCTTGCTTATAGTTGAAGATCCTACAAATGAAATTAAAGACTGGGACACCTCTGAAGTACAGCCATTGGCATCTGTTACCGTAGCAGTATAGGTTCCTGACATTAAATCGGAAACCACGGGATCTACAGCAGTTGGGTCATGTGACCAAGAATAAGTAAAAGGAGCCAGTCCGCCGCTGACTTCGACCCTAATACGGCCTAAAGGATTTATACAATCTGCATTAACAAAAGATTGGATACTCAACACGGGTGGAGGGTCGGCTGCTAGGTTTATATTTAATAAGGTTGCACTGCAAGCCAAGAAATCTGTTACCGTGACGGAGTAAAGCCCCCCTGCTAAATTATTGGCCGTTGAGGAATTTAAAGAGGCGTCATGCGACCAGGTGTATTGGTATGGAGCTGTTCCCCCAGATACTGGAATTACTATAGAGCCATTTGAAAAGTCACATGTTTCTTTGTTTAAGGAGGCCGTACCAATCATTGGCGGGCTGTCAAAATCTATACTTATGCTTATGTTATCCTGACAAGCATTGTCGTCTACCACGGTAATCTCATAGGAGCCAGCAGCTAGTCCGGTGGCAGTAGCCGCATTCAAGCCAGCGTCATGTGACCAAAGAAAAGTCATGGGCCCTGTTCCGTTAGCTGTTTGCAAAACGATCTCCCCATTGTCATCGCTACAGATACTATTGGATTTGGAAGACAGGGACAAAGTAGGTCCAGCTATTTCATCAATGATTGTTGTTAGGGTGTCTTTACAATTATTAGCATCTGTAATACTAAGCGTGTAGGTTCCCGCAGATAAATTATTGGCCATTGGCGCATTCAAAAAGGGGTCGTGACTCCATGCAAAGGTCATGGAGCCTGTTCCATTTACAACCTGAACGGATATCATTCCATTGGCATTGCCACAGATCTCCTCTGTAGAAGAGCCCACACTTGCCGTCGGAGCGCTTAGATTGGCAATGGATATGGAACTGGATGCTACACATCCTTTTGCGTCAGTGACGACCAAAGTATGTAGGCCGGCACTTGCATTATTTAGCGTTAAGGTATTCAATAGTGGATTGCCATCCCATTCATAGATCAATGGAGCTGTTCCTCCAAAAGCCGTTCCTATGGCTGCACCGTTCATTTGCCCACAGGCTTCCTCATTGATTAGCATCGTACTTACGCTTAAAGCAGTAGGT
>CAYQRA010000920.1:0-2783 GCA_964419315.1 uncultured Saprospiraceae bacterium
TCTATTCAACAATATGAAGCGAATGGCGGCTTACCGGATGGTAATTATCAATTGTGCTTTGAAGTGTTTGATTATGATCGAGTGGAAGAGCAGCCTGCTTCTATGCAAACCTGTGTAAGTATTTTTTCTACCCTACACAAGACCCCCGTTATTCTGTCTCCAATCGACTTGATCCAACCACGGTATCCACAATTTTTGCCGATTCAATGGCAAGCCAGACATCATGCAAGTTTTCCGACGGAGTATAAAGTCGAATTATATGACTTTGATGGAAATGCCGGAATGACTCCAGAGTTGATCGTTGATTTTAATCAACCTTTTCTCACGAAGACGGTCATGGCAATGAGTAGTTCAATTATAGATATTTCTGATCCACAATTAATTCCGGGGCATCAATACATCGTTCGGGTACAAGCTAAAGATATAACCCAGCAAAATGGTTTTAAAAATAATGGTTGGTCAGATTTTGAAATGTTCCGCTATGGAGATAATATTTGTCCAGCGCCTTTTAATGTAAGCACTTCGGATATTGAGGCAAACGCAGTGACCATTTCTTGGGATCCTATTCCCGGAGCAGCAAATACTACTTACCTAGTTAAATATAAAAACAGATTTGAAGCCAATAGTCAATGGTATGAGGATGAATCTTTTTCTACTTCTATTACTGTTGCTGATCTTCGAGAAAATACAGAATACGAGTATCAAGTCTATGCCCTTTGTGGTGGATCACAAGCAGGAGCACTTTCAGACTTGGCTTATTTTGTTACCAGTAAAAATGAGTCGCGGATCGAATGCGGAGAAGAATGGATCGCTCCTGTAATTACCAACCAAGAACCCATTCTAAATATTACTACGAATAATGTATTGACGATTGCGGAATTCAAAATTTACCCTAGTGAAATTAGTTCTTCCGGTGGAAAGTGGAATGGAACCGGAGCTGTTTTTATTCCTTGGTTGAACACCTATATCAATGTTCAGTTTGCAGATGTTTTGGTGAATACAGATTTGCAAATTGTGGAAGGAATAGTACAAGCTTTGTCAGATGGTGTTCATAGTTCCCCCAGTTATATTGATGAAAATACTTTGATGATGGAACGCAATGCGCCAGCATTAGATATTTGCAATAGTACCCCCTCTTCGATTAGCAATACTCCAGGAGTCATAAGCAACACAACTACGAATATTGGTCAAGGTTTCGTTTCACAAAATTTACCTTTTGATTTTAAATCTGAAGACCCCAACCTCTTGGATGTACTGATCCTTGATTCCATGATTTTCACCCCACAAGGAGCCAACTTAAAAGCATTTGCCGCCTTGGAGGCACCAACATCTAGCGGAGGCAAAACACATCTGGTCTTTTCTGGGTCAAGTGATTTTCATGTGGCAGGACTTCCTGATGCCCCAAAATTATTCTTAGCTCATGATGTGGAAACACAATTACAATCCAAGACCAAATTTTCATTTATCCAAAGTGAAAAATCATTTATCAATTGGAATTGTGACGGTATTAAGGAAATTAAATTAGACGGCACCCTTACTTTCTGCCAAAATTTACTCATCCCAATGGATGCCAGCACCGGACTCGGAAACCCAAGCAATTTTGTTTCTGGTAGCTTTTCAACCTCGATGGAAAAGTGGGGAGACTTTGTCGCTTCCGTACAATTGGAACCTTTTGCTTTGGCTTCTCGCCCCAATTGGATCTGGTCGGCTACTGAAATGATTTTTGATTACAGTGATTCGCAGACTCCAGAGTTAGTCAATTTCCCGGACACCTACGAACATGCAGATGTGTCGACCGCTTCCCTTTCCCAAAATCATCCGACTTGGACTGGATTCTTTATTAAAAATGCAGAATTGTCTTTGCCAAACAGTTTGACTGGTGTTGTCTCGGGAGAAAATATCAAAGCAAGTGTTGACGATATAGTGATTGATAATTTTGGGATGTCCGCTTGGCTAGCGCAACAAGATTTGTTCCCCGAAACGGATGGTCGAATGGCAACCTGGGCCTATTCCATGACGAATCTAAATATGGCCATTCGTGCCAATCAATTTGAAGATTTATCTTTCAACGGAAAAGTCCAAATTCCAGCCTTTGATGAATCTGTAAATTATGCAGCAGAGCTGGATGCCAATGAAGAATATTTTTTCACGGTAGATTGGAAAGATACCATGAGCTCTGAAGCATTGATGACTTCTATGGTCTTAGATCCGGTATCCACGGTTGAAATAACGTATGATGAAACTACTGGAACCTATAGCACGGAAGCAAAGCTAAATGGAGTGGCTAGTTTTACTCCCAAAACACCCGGCGGAACTTTATTGTCGCTTCCTGGAATTGCCTTTGAAAAATTTTACTTGCTGAGTGAAGCGCCATTTATGGAAGTTGGAAATTGGAAACTGGGAAGTCCGATTGAAAAAAGATTGGGTTCCTTTAAGTTGACCTTAAATGGAATGGGGGTAATAAGAGATGCAGCATCTTCGGAAGTTATTTTTGGAATTGATGCGACCGTCCATTTATGTAAAAAGTCAGGAGCCGAAATAGGCGGCGGTGGTATATTTAGAATTATTGCCCAAAATAGATACAGTAATATTAAGAAAAAACAGGACTGGGCTTTTAAAAAATTCATAGTCGATAAAATTAGTATCGATGCGGGAGGTGCGGGCTATCAATTCCGAGGAGCCTTAGACCTTTTTGAAAAAGATAATATCTATGGCTCTGGATTTAGAGGACAGGTGGAAGCTGAATTTCCTCCAGGGCTGGAAGTAGGTGCAGTGGCTCAATA